>NZ_JAALGV010000021.1:0-61788 GCF_011174875.1 Acinetobacter sp. GFQ9D191M | reverse complement strand
AAGCTAATCGAACAGACTACTGCAACTCAGATACATCTGTTAATGCATTCTATTTGAAGAAAGCTAGGCAAACGAAGCGCAAGCAACGTAAATAAGACCATAGCGAGTAAGCATACCAGTTGTGCTGGCGACCATAGCAAGAGTGAACCACCTGATCCCTTCCCGAACTCAGAAGTGAAACCTCTTAGCGCTGATGGTAGTGTGGGGTCTCCCATGTGAGAGTAAGTCATCGCCAGCTCATTATTCCAAAAGCCCTCTGCTCACGCAGGGGGCTTTTTTTATAGAAAAAAATAAAGATGAAATAGAAAAAGGCTTAAATAAATTTAAGCCTTTTTATTTATGGATTAATATTTCTGGAATGCATTTAATTAATCATTAGTACGTTCTAATTACATCGATTTTTTAAGTTGCTTCTGGTGCGTTAAAACTTCTTTTGCATATTTTTTGCCTTGTTTACGCATTTTCCGATCTTTCTCATAGGCAGTAGGGCCTACATTATAATAGCCCAGCGCTTTTTCTAGGCTGCCACTAGATTCCTGATAACGTGACAGAATATAACTCCCACATCCAATATTTATTGCTTCATTAAATAAATCAGGTCCACATGTAGATTGCCAATAACGCGGAACAATTTGCATAAGACCCACAGCACCTGCAGGTGAAGCGACCTGACTGCGATAGGTAGATTCCTGTCGAATCACGGCTGCTACTAGCAAGGGATCTAGACTATGTCTTTCGGCATTTTGAATAATTAAAGGTGAAACGCGAGTAGCAGTTATCGCAGGCACAGCATATGCAGTCTGAATTCCTTGAGACAGTTTAGCAGAGCGTTTTTCTAAGGAATTACCTCCTAGTGAGGAGCAAGCACTTATTAATATTGTACTTAAACCAAGTATCCCAATTTTTAAAGTAGTAGGATTTAAGACCTTTAATAATGAATAGTTTTTGCCAGAAAATTTGCCCAACAACTTTCAGCTTCCCTGTATTTTTAAAATTAGATTGATCTTAGGAAGATGTATGAAAATCGTCAAGAAATTAGATGATTTGTTTACAAAGACAAATTAGATTTTATTGAATAATGAATTTTTTATGAAGAATTGTTTAAAGAAAAGCCAATTAACAGTCGAATTTGTATCTCAGGCTTTTCTTTAAAGTGTATGTGTTTAGATGCACAAGAAAGCTTAGTCTAAAGTTTTTAGCATCCAGATTTCACAAGCTGCACTATGACCTGTATTGCCTTCGGGATGATCGAGATGTTCAAAACCTAATTTTTCGTAAAGCTTCACTGCCTGCCAAAGACTTGCAGTAGTCTCAAGATAGATTCGTTTAAAGTTTTGCTCATGAGCAAAGTCAAAGGTCAGATTTAAAATCTTTTTTGCAAATCCATAACGACGAATAATGGGTAAGAAATACATTTTCTGTATTTCTAGAATACTCTGATCACCCTGTAATGGCGCAATACCTCCGCCACCAAAGACTTGATCCTGCTCATCGATAATGACCCAATAAGCTGCATTTGGCTGCTGATATACTTCATACAGGTTATCCAAAATTGAATCACCGACAGCAAAGCCGGACTCTGCTGCAAGCCCGAATTCTACGGAAACTTCACGAATAATCTTGGCAATTTGAGCATTATCTTGAGGTTGTAGAGGACGAATAGAATACATAGATTATGACATAAAGAAGGATGGAAATTTTATAGTCCGAAAATCATAAAAAATCTATCCTTTTTGTTGATTCATTCTTTAATGAAGCGGTATTTCCAGTTTTTGATTATTTTAATTCACTTGAAGATTTACCTAGTTCACGTCGAGCAATAATCAGTTGCTGGATCTGTTGAGTTCCTTCGAAAATATCTAGAATCTTGGAGTCACGTGCCCATTTTTCTAAAAGTTCTGCCTCGTTATAGCCTACAGACGCTGCTAATTCGACACACTTCAAAGTGATTTCATTCGCGATACGACCCGCCTTGGCTTTAGCAATAGAAGCTTCACGGGAATTAGGCTTACGATTATCCGCCATCCACGCAGCTTTTAACATTAATAAACGGGCAGATTCCCATTCGGCTTCCATACGATAAATCTGCGCTGCAATATTCGATGTTTGTAAAAAAGGCGTATTGTACTCAGGGTCTAGCTGATCCTTAAAAATTTCCTTGATTCTCTCTAAAGAAGCTTTAGAGCAACCAATTGCCATCGCTGCAACGAGTGGGCGGGTATTATCAAAAGTTTCCATGACCCCAGCAAAACCCTTGGCCACATCAATTTCAGCATGTCCAAGCAAATTAGCAGCAGGTATACGACAACCAATAAAACTAATTGCAGCCGTATCCGAGGCTTTAATGCCTAGCTTATGTTCCAGACGCTCGATTTTCATGCCGGGTGTGCCTTTGGGTACGACAAAGGATTTAATTGCAGCACGGCCAAGTTTTTTATCTAAAGTCGCCCAGACGACAACCGCATCTGCACGTTCGCCAGAGGTGACAAAGATTTTTTCACCATTGAGGATATAGTCATCACCCTCTTTAATGGCAGTGGTGCGAATGGCAGCTGAATCCGAACCACAGCCTGGTTCAGTAATCGCCATCGCTGCCCATATACCATGAAAGCGTTGCAACTGTTCGTCATTAGCAACGGCAGCAATGGCTGAATTTCCTAACCCTTGACGCGGCATGGATAAAAGCAGTCCGGTATCACCATAACACATTTCGACAATACTAAGTGCTGTCGACATATTGACGCCATTTTTATTGCTTTCATCGCTATCACCGCGTTTATTGACCGCAGCTCCTGCATTCATGCCTTCGCTGCCTTGGTTCATACCATCGACGACAGAGGCAAGCATATCCAACTCTTTCGGATAAGCATGTTCAGCTTTGTCATACTTGCGTGAAATAGGGCGGAGTACATTCAGGGCAACTTCATGTGCCTGATCAATCAGCAATTTGAATTTTTTATGATTTTGCAAGTTCATTTATTTTTTTCCTTATTCTTTGCTCAGGCATGAAGGCCAGAATGTACGATTGCTGTTGCTCTTAAGTCCCGATACCAGCGTTCTACCGGATGTTCTTTGGTGAAGCCATGTCCGCCGAGAATCTGTACGCCATCTGTGCCAATTTTCATGGATTTTTCTGCACAGAGCAGACGGGCCAGATAAGCTTCTCGATGAAAGTCTTGACCAGATTCTGCAAGACTGGCGGCATTCAGGATCAGCATTTGCATGGCATCAATTTCAATCGCCATATCTGCAATCATAAAAGCTACACTTTGCCGATGGGAAATTGGTTCACCAAAGGCTGTCCGTTCATTGGCATATTGCACACAGTATTTTTTAACCGCTTCACAGGTACCGACCGCCATGGCACACCACATTAAATTGCCCAGATCAAGAAAAGTAGTGTAATCAAAATCGTCATCTCCCAAGCGTTGTGCCGGTGTGTTATTAAATTTGAGGTTCACGGTTTCAGTTGCTTTCAAGCCCATAGCCGGAGATTTTTGTGCAGTAATGGTATTATTGCGTTGCACAATAAATACTTCGGTTTTGCCATTCAGATCTGCACTGACCAGATAGATATCAGCAGTTTCTCCGAGCATCACCAAGGTTTTTTCACCATTAATTAAATAGTGATCTCCATTCGAGGTTGCTTTAGTTTTTAACTGATAAGGATTAAAGGCAGCTGTTGCTTCCTGTACTGCGAAGGTGGCTTTAAGATGCGGATCATCAGCAAATGCAGTCAAATACTCAGTCTGAACCTGTTCTGAACCCCAACGGGTAATCGCATTAATCACACTAAAGGTAGAAAGCAGACCAGCAGTCAGACTGAAATCACCTTGAGCCAACTGTTGAGCCATCAGGACATTGCTGACGATATTCTGTTCTGCAGCTACACCACCTAAAGCTTCAGGCAGCGCATAAAAATTAAGACCCAGATCAGTTGAATATTGCCAGAGTTCCTTTGGGAAGATTTCATGATGATCTGCATCATGTGCCAAAGGATAAAGGACTTCACTTGCAAACTGCTGCATCGCCTCACAGGTCATTTGCTGTTCTTCAGTCAGATTCAGATCGAACAGGGATTTAGACTGATGTGGTAAACGTTGTCTTTGAATTTTCTGACCAGATTTCAGGATTTTCTGAGTCTGGCTGAGTGTTTTAAAACCTGCTTTAGAGCTTTGATAAAGAGATTTTTCTAAAAATTTACGCAGCTTTAATTGGTCGAGTAAATCACTTCCAGCCACTTTGGTCAGGATGGACAAGCCAAATCCTTGTGCTTTGTTCACCATATTGTTCATTCTAATTATCCTACGGGGTGTTATCTTATTTGCCTGATGTTGACATGCAGTTCTAGAAAAAACCATGTCATCAATGACATGATTCATTGTCAATTTATAATTAAAATAAAGAGGGGATTTAAAAATTTAAGATATTGAAAATAAATAGAAAAATAAAATAAGAAAAATTTGGTTTTTATCAAAAATTGACCCGAATGACAAAATCATCCGGGTCTTATATAAGGCTAATAATAACTTAGTCGTTTAGAGATGACGTTTAATCATTGCGCGTACATTAGTTTTCGCATCAATCACCGTCATGAAGGTATAAGCGCCAATGAACTTACGGCTGATAAACATAAATTCTTTAGGCGGTACGCTGAAATATCGTGAAGCCATGGATTTAGAAGCCTGCTGCATCACACGGTTATGAAGCTGGCTTTTTTTCCAGTTATAGCGGTCATGTTCATCCATCACACCTGGAGGCAAGTCTTTATTGTTCATTGGCGAGCTAAAGGCTTCTGTGGCTAACAGAAAGACTTTTGCCATATCCAGTTTGATGCTAGGCGGAATAGAATCAAAGAATTCATAACCGGTCATGGCTTTCACCATCATGTCTGAATCATGATGATAACCGGCCTGGATCAGGTTACGCGCTACATTGAGTAGATGCTGGTCAAATTGACGGATTGCACCGAAGTCGAGAAGCACAATCTTGTCCTGAATATTTTCGCCATCACCTAGACGTACCAGATAATTGCCGAAATTCGGGTCAGTCTGCATCTCCCCCCATTCAAAAATCTCACGTACTGCGATTTCAAGGGAAGCTTCCCCCAGTTTATTACGACGTTCCTGTGGTAGAGACAGCATCACTGGACTATTGATCGGTACACCACGTTCAAAGGTCATACACAGGACACGGTCAGTACAATAGTTATCGATGATGGTCGGTACGATATAACGTGGGTCATTTTGCAGACGTTTACAGAAACGACGGGTCGTATCCGCCTCAATTTTATAATTGACCTCACGATGCATCATCTCACGAACTTCATCGAACCATTGATCGAATTCACGGGTTTGCGGCACCATACGGGTCAATTTGAGCATGTTCTTAAACAGGCTCATATCAGAATCAATAGCTTCAGCTACACCCGGGTACTGGATTTTAAGCACCAGCTCCATACCGTCTGACTTACGCACCGCACGATGCACCTGAGCCAAAGAGGCGGTACCTAAGGGCTCATGATCAACTGTCAGATCATCTAGCTTGGAACCTAATTGCTGCTGTAATTGGGCTTTGATCGCCGGCCAAGCCAAAGCGACTGTTTTATTATTTAACGTATTTAAGGCTTGAGTAACTTCTTCTGGCAGAAAATGCTCGCCATACAGTGCCATCATCTGGCCAATTTTGACAATTGAACCTTTAAGCTTGCCAATTTCTGCAACTAGATAATCGGCCTGTTCTTTCATGGCTTTTTTGCGTCTTCTTTCTTTTTCTTCTTCGCTCGAGAACATAGAACCCGCACTGGATGCTGCCCAGCGCGTACCTGCCAGCAAAGATGCCTTTGCGATCGATAAGCGTCGATCCATTGAGGAAGTTTTCAATTGTTTAAGCTTATCGTTCTGATCTGACATGTAAACTCAATCCTTTTATCAGCATAAAGCGGAATAAATCATTGTAGTGGATATTACCGTGTCTGCACGTATTAAAAAAGTTTAAGCCGCTGAATTCACGGTGAAAATCTCGGCAAGAGCATATCGCTTGCCGTTTTGACCAGTGTAGGGTGAATATTATGACATTTGAAATTGAATTTTTAATTCAGATCGTTGTTGTAACTGTTGTTTATTTGTTTGAATATGTTGATGAATTAGGTTCTGGACTGTTTCATGCATAAAACCCAGCGCATAACCCTTCACAATAATGATGCTTGGCAGGCTGAAAAACAGGTATTTGGCATCTTCCAGTGTCGCACTATTAAATACACCTTGCTGCATTAATGTGGTTTGTAAAAATACCTTTTCCTGCTGCACCTGACTGGATAACTGGTCATTCCAGTAGTTCTGGCGCATGGCCATAAGATTGTTGTGCTTATAGCTCATAAGATCTGGGCTCGTTTGGACATCATTGCCGAATTATATGCGGCCATAAAATCAAGTTTCAACCAAAGAACTGTGACATCTTTTTAAGCGAGAAAAATATAGGATTTTATCAAGGACTCAGTTAGTATCAGGCAATAATTTAAACAAGATTCATTATTCAATATTGATTGGAAACAAGCCAGTTTTGGTGAAGGGGATACTATGCGTTTTGCATGTTTATTAATGGCAGGTTGTTTGGGGACGATGGCATTACAGGTTCAGGCGGCTACAGGTTATTCTCAGGAATATACTCAGTGCATGAACTTTAGTTATGGCAATACAGCTAAACTGCAGAAATGTGTGAAAAAAGAATTAAAAGCACAGAATAAACGTCTAAAGAAAAACTATAAGACTTATCTGAAATTGAATGCGGGTTATCGTAATAATATTCGTGATCAGCATACAGTGTGGCAACGTAAATTATCACAGCAATGCAAGCTGACCATGAATACCCAATATGCCCAGATTAAACAGGGTCAATGTGCGCTGGAGATGGTAAAAGATCAGGCGAATTTGTATCAATTGCGTTCTTATCGTGCCGGTGCTTAAACTGATTTTAAGTTAATAAGTCCTTCCGGAAATAGAGATAAATCTTAAAAAGCAGGATTCTAATCTGTCTGAAATCCAGAAGATCTGTCATTGATAAACCATGGAGAATTCGGGTTTTTCATGGTTTTGGCATTATAAAAGACCTCAAAACAAGGTATCATAAGGCGTTCTAAAAAATGACCTTGGAGACGCCTTAAGTGGATCGACCGACTATTAGCCCTGAACATTTGCAGGAAGCCGCTGAAAATTTAACTACCATTCGTGATTTTATTCGTTTTGGGGTTACAGCATTACGTCAATACGATGCGCACTTAGGTCAAGGTACAGAAGATTATTTTGCTGAAAGTTCAGCGCTGGTTCTACAAACCTTGTCACTGGACTGGAATGCAGATCCTGAAATTCTGGACTCTAAATTATTGCCAAGCGAAGTGGCTGAGTTCTTAAGCTTGCTGGAACGCCGCATTAATGAACGTGTTCCAACCTCTTATTTATTGAATCTGGCCTATTTCTTCGGCAAGCCATTCTATGTCGATGAGCGTGTTCTGATTCCACGTTCGCCAATCGTTGAGCTGATTGAAAACCGCTTTGCTCCTTATTGCCTGACTGAAAATGGTGAAATGGGCGCGGCAGTAAATAACCTGCCAGAAAACCCGAATCCAAAAACTCCACAACGCATTCTGGATATGTGTACCGGTTCTGGCTGTATCGCGATTGCATTGGCCTATGCTTTCCCGGATTCAGAAGTGGATGCAACCGATATTTCTAAAGAAGCTTTGGAAGTGGCGCAGATTAACTGTGAACATCACAGTAAGCAGTACCAAGTAGCGTTACTTGAATCTGATCTGTTCGCTAAAATTCCAGCTGAAAACCAATATGATCTAATCGTATCTAATCCTCCATATGTCGATGCAGAGGATATGGCTGATCTTCCTGATGAATTCCATCATGAGCCAGAGCTGGCATTGGCTGCTGGTCAAGACGGTCTGGATCTAGTTCGCAAGATGCTGGCTCAAGCAGCTGATTATCTGACTGAAGATGGTTTGATCGTGATTGAAGTGGGTAATTCTGAATGGGCGATGAAGCAAAACTTCAATACCGTTGATTTCCACTGGTTGCAGTTCCAACGTGGTGGTTCAGGTATCTTTGCACTGACTGCAGCCCAATGCCGTCAATATCGTGATTTATTCATTCAATCTGTTAATTCATAAGGAGTCGTTGACATGGCAGGTAATAGTATAGGGCAACTCTTCCGTGTAACGACTTGTGGTGAATCTCATGGTGTTGGCTTAATGGCCATTATTGATGGGGTTCCACCCGGGATTGAACTGTCTGAAGCGGATTTGCAAAAGGATCTGGACCGTCGTAAGCCGGGTACTTCAAAATTTGCAACACAGCGTAAAGAACCAGATGAAGTTGAAATTATTTCCGGTGTGTTTGAGGGTCAAACTACCGGTACTTCAATTGGTCTTTTAATCCGCAATACGGACCAGAAATCGAAAGATTATGGCAATATCGCGCAAACTTTCCGCCCGGGTCATGCAGACTATACCTATACCCAGAAGTATGGTTTTCGTGACTATCGTGGTGGTGGCCGTTCGAGTGCGCGTGAAACTGCGATGCGTGTAGCAGCAGGTGCGATTGCCAAGAAATTCCTGTTTGAAAAATTCGGTATTGAAATCCGTGGTCATGTGACCCAAATCGGTACTGAAAAAGCAGAAAAACTGGACTGGAATGAAGTGCCAAATAACCCGTTCTTCTGTGGTGATGTTGATGCGGTGCCGCGCTTTGAAGCATTGGTAACTTCATTACGTGAGCAAGGCACAAGCTGTGGCGCACGCCTTGAGATCATTGCTTCTAAAGTGCCAGTGGGTTGGGGTGAACCAGTATTTGATCGTTTAGATGCTGATATTGCCCATGCCATGATGTCAATCAATGCCGTGAAAGGCGTGGAAATTGGTGATGGGTTTAGTGTCGCTGAGCAGTTCGGTCATGAAACCCGTGATGAACTCACAACAGATGGCTTCCTGGCGAACCATGCTGGCGGTATCTTGGGTGGTATATCTAGCGGTCAGGATATTCGTGTTTCGATTGCGCTGAAACCAACGGCTTCTATCACGACTCCGGGTAAAACCATTACCATTAATCGTGAAGATACTGATGTGCTGACCAAAGGCCGTCATGATCCTTGCGTGGGTGTACGTGCAACCCCAATTGCTGAAGCGATGCTAGCAATTGTTTTGATGGATCACTTCATGCGTCATCGTGCACAAAATGCCGATGTCGTTGCGCCGTTTGAGCCAATTGAACCTAAATAATTTGCTTTATAGAAGCAAATGAAATTAAAGTCAGGCTTCGGTCTGACTTTTTTATATTTATAAAATGAAAAATACCAATATTCGTTTAGCCCAACCTATAGACATTGAAAGCATTGTTAAGTTGATTAATACAGCTTATCGATCTAATTTGGGCTGGACGCATGAACATGGCATTGTTTCAGGTGATCGAATTAATAAGACTCAGTTAAGTGAGCTTTTAACACGGTCTGATTTTGAACTTTATGTCTTGGAAAATGATGACCAACTGGTGGGTTGCATTGGTTTGATGCACTTCCCAGATTGTTTTGAAATCGGCAGTTTTGCTATTGACCCAGTCCGGCAAAATTCAGGTTATGGCCGAATATTGTTAGATTTCGCTGAGCAATACTCTAGAGAAAAAATATCTTTCAAAAAACTTAGAATGTCTGTTCTTAATGTTCGCATTGAATTAATCGCGTATTATGAGCGTCGTGGTTATCACCAAACCGGCAAAACAGAGAGTTATCCACTGAATGCAGATGTTGGACAGCCTTTAGTAGATTTAAATCTGGTGATTTTAGAAAAGACTCTCGAAAAGATTTATGAAGTTATTTGAATCTATTTTTGATTCTAAGTGTGTTTAATAAGAATAATGACAGGATGTATGAATGGAAGTATGGTTAAGTGCTGAATTAAGTAGGGAAGTGTTAACAGAAGATCATTTTGATCTCGAAAATAAAGCACGTAACGCAGTAGAAAATGCCTTAAATGCTCAACTACAAAATAAGTCGTATGATATTCCGATAGATAAATGGAAGTGCATTGAAATTATGATGGGAAATGATAGTTTTGATGAACGTATTTTTTATTCATTTAAACGTAGAAATATGGATTTCCGTTTAAGGATTGATCCAACAACTTTTAAGGCAACAGATGATTTAGGCCGTGAGAGACTCATTTTTAGGATGCTCTTAAGAAGCCTGGATTTGTTAAAAGTTAAGTTTGAAAAAGTCCGTCCGAAGCTTGATGCAAAGGTTTATGAGGAGCTTGAAAGACTAAAAAATGATGCACTAAATGTTGCAAAAGATGAAAGTTGGATTTAAAGCGTATTTTAATTAAAGCCAGCCAGAGTGTTTTTTATTTATTATCCATTGAATTTTCCACTATTTTTATACTGAAACGAGTCGCTTGTTGTATCCTTGCTCATTGACAGGCAATTGAATTGGATGCGATTGCCGCAAAACCCATATCATGAGTTGTTCAATGTTTCAGACTATCTTCACTGTACTGTTTCCGCTTATTGGCCTGATTACTTTGGGCTATGTATTAAAACAAAGGAAATGGCTGGAAGATAGTTTCTGGCGTGGGGCAGAAAAACTTAATTATTTTGTCCTGTTTCCAGTCATGCTATTTTTAAATCTGGCCGTAGCCAAGATTGAAATGGCAGTCATTAAAGATGTGGTTCTGGTGGTCTTTAGCCTTATGGCGGTGGTCAGTATTGCTCTATATGTGCTGCGCAAGATTTATCAGATTGGCTATGCACGCTTTGGGGTCTATGTGCAGGCACTTCTGCGCTTTAACACCTATATCGGACTTGCAGCAGTGAATGCCTTATTTCATCAGCAGGGCATGACCATTTTCGCCGTAGTGATGGTGTTGTGTATTCCACTGGTCAATATTTTATCTGTACTGGCATTTACCCGTAGCTCAGATATGCAGATCTTCAAAATTCTGGTTGATCTGTTAAAGAATCCTTTAATTTTGGGCTCTCTTGTGGGTGGCCTATTTAATCTTTCAGGCTTGTCACTCTGGGCCGGGTTTGCATTATTCCTAAAACAGATTGCCTTATGCAGTTTGCCGCTTGGCTTGATGTGTGTGGGGGCTGCCCTACAGTTCCAAGGCTTCCAACGGGATATCTTACCATTGGGCCTGGCGACTTTTGGACGTTTATTAGGAATGCCACTTGCTGCTTTCTTTGTCTGCCAATTATTTGATATTGATCCTTTAACCACACAGGTACTGGTGTTGTTTTTTGCTTTACCTACAGCTTCAGCTTCTTATGTGCTGACGCGTGTTTATGGAGGAGATAGCCAGTTCATGGCCAGTATTATCAGTATGCAAACGGTAGTCGCGGCTGGATCTCTCATGTTAATTCTTTCCTGGTTAATTTAATTTTAGGATCTGAAGGCTGGTCGTATATTAAGCGTTTTTTGGTAAATCAATCCCGTAAATAGCCTAAGCAAATATTAACTTTATTGCTTTTCTTAAATGCCTTTCATTGGAGCATAACGAAGGAAAATGAAGCAAAAATCAAAATTAAAAACTTAAAATTCATTTGAAATAGATAGTGTTATTTCTTCTAAATTTATTAAAAGTATCGTTACCGCTTAAATCACGTGAATTAACATAAATAAAAAACTGTAGATCCCAATAAGATGGTATATAAATTGCTCAGGATAATAAAAATATTATTGCAGGAGAGAAATGCTACTGCATTCGCCGAAGGAGCAAGGTCCCAGGAAACTCTCAGGCAAAAGGACTGCAATAATATATTAAACTCTGGAGAGAAGTGTTGAATCACTCACCGAAGGGGGAAGGTTGCTGCATACAGCTATGATGTAGTCACCGAAGCTCTCAGGTACACATGACAGATGGGAAAGACATCACATATTGAGGAGAGGTGTCTATGCGTCATGTTATTGTGGTGGGGGCAGGCATTACCGGTGTAACAACAGCTTATGAGCTCGCCTTACTCGGTTATCAGGTCACGGTGGTTGACCGTCATCTTTATCCCGCGATGGAAACATCCTTTGCTAATGGCGGGCAACTTTCTGCCTGTAATGCAGAAGTCTGGAATCAAAAAGCCACTGTGTTGAAAGGCATCAAATGGATGTCACAAAAAACCGCACCGCTATTTCTTAATCCTTCTTTTAGTCTGCATAAATATAGCTGGCTGATGGAATTTCTAGGTCATATTAAAAACTATGAAACCAATACCCGGGAAACGGTAAAAATCGCATTACTGGCCAGAAAACGTCTGTTTGAAATTGCCGAAATTGAGCAGATTGATTTTGATCTGGAAAAGCGCGGAATTCTACATTTCTACCATAATAAAGCTGATTATGATGTCGCAATTAAGGTCAATGATCTGTTGTGTAGTGGTGGTCTGGAACGTAATGCCATCAGCAATGAAGAAATCAAGCAGATTGAACCTGCATTAACTGGAGATTATTATGCCGGGTTTTATTGCCAGAGTGATGCGACTGGAGATATTCATAAATTCAGTACTGGACTGGCAAATGCCTGTATGAAAAAAGGGGTGAACTTCGAATTTGGTCAGGATGTATTTGCGGTCGATCACCAAGCACAGCATATTACGGTTAAATGCAGACCAAGCCCTGAAAATGTGCATGCCAATGCTGAAGATGTGCTCGAGATTCAGGCGGATGCCATTGTGGTATGTGCAGGCGTAAGCAGTTATCAGTTGGCAGATCTGTTGGGTGAGCGAGTGAATGTCTATCCGGTAAAAGGCTATTCAATTACCGTACAGCTGAATGATGAGCAAAGTCAGCAAAATGCTCCTTGGGTCAGTCTGCTAGATGAGAGCGCCAAGATTGTCTTGTCACGTTTAGGTAAAGACCGCTTACGTGTTGCAGGAACCGCGGAATTTAATGGTTATAATCGGGATATTCGTGTTGACCGGATTCAGCCTTTAATTGACTGGACACAACGCAATTTCGATCTGTGTACTGAACATGTGGTTCCATGGGCAGGTCTGCGTCCCATGATGCCGAACATGATGCCAGTGGTGCGCCGTGGTAGACAGGAACGTGTCTTTTATAACACCGGCCATGGACATTTAGGCTGGACACTATCAGCAGCAACCGCAGCGATGATCAGTCAGGAAATAGCTCAGCATTACCCGGTCTAAGTAAAAAGCCCGCTTGCAGGCTATTTTAAAAGATCAAAAATAATTGTTTATTTATTAAGCTTCTTCTACCTGAGAAAGAAGGTTAGGATAAAGGGAATCTTTATAAAAACCTCTCCTTTAAGGAGAGGGAATTTCTAGTTTAAATTTTTAAATATATATTCAGGACATCAATAGATAAAAAAGTCAGCTGTTTAATCATATAAACGATAAATACCACTAAAGCGCTCACAGCCTTTTTGTTCGGTACTGACCGTCAAAATTGCCTTGCTATAGTTAAAGTTATATTTGCAGTCATGCTCATTATCCGTAATCTGGCTTTTAGTTTCGGTCGTGGTATAAGCTAGAAAAGGAATGGTCTGGGTTTCTGCACGATTATTCGGATTGCGGTAAGCAATTCCTTCAATTTTGATGCGGTCTTTCGTCAGCTGATGAATCTTGAGATGAATTGGCTGTTTGGCCATTTGGCCCTGTTCAAACTTGAGATAGTGCTGAGTTAGGCTCTGATTCAAGGAAATATAAATATTGAGGTCATCCAGACGCTGGTCAAATTGCTGTTTAAAGCAGTCCAGCGTCTTACATTGCTGTAAGCGTGTACTCCATAGCTGCTGAGTATCTTGTAATAAGCGAACAGGCGCATCTGTAATCAGAAAAGCGGTAAAATATTGATCTGTCAGTTTTTCACGCGGTTCATCAAGAGAGGCTGAGCAGATCTTTTTCATGGCTGCGTTATTGTTATGATGACTGTTACAGTCCAGCGATTCAGCATGAATGCTGCTAGCAAAAAGGCCTGTCCCGAGTAAAAGTCCCATTATTTTCATCATATTTATATCAGTTTTCAGTAGCATGATCGCTTATACTTTCACTGTGTTACGCTAGGTCTAACTATAGCGAAATAGAAACGTCGTGTACAAGATTTCAATCAGTTATTTCTAAAGGATATAAAAGTGATTGCACAAATTCGTATTGGTCAGGGACTGGATGTACATGCATTTGAAGAAGGTGATTTTGTCACTCTGGCAGGTATTCAGATTCCACATACGCATGGCTTGAAAGCACATTCTGATGGTGATGTGGTTTTGCATGCACTCTGTGATGCTTTGCTAGGGGCTTTAGCACTGGGCGATATTGGCCAGCATTTTCCAGATACCGATCCGCAGTTTAAAGGTGCAGACAGCAAGGTTTTATTAAAGCATGTCTATCAGCTGATACTGGATCGTGGTTATCGCCTGAATAATGCCGATATTACGGTGGCCTGTGAACGTCCAAAGCTGGCTAAACATAATCTGGAAATGCGTCAGAGCATTGCCAATGTGCTGGATGTGGATGTGACTCAAATCAGTCTTAAAGCCACAACCACTGAAAAATTAGGATTTACTGGCCGTCAGGAAGGTATTCTGTCTATGGCAACTGTTCTGATCAGTCACTACAAATAACATCAACCGAAGTTATTGGGATGAATCAGGGATAATTCCAGTTCCTGTGTTGCTTTACGGCCTTGCAGCTGTAGGGCAACCGCATGAATTAAACCGGTCCAGGTTTCATTCGGTTCCCAGAGCTGATGCAGATATTCCTGTGCAGTCGGCATGTCCATATCCATATAGTATTGTCGATATAAATACATCAGGCAGCTGACATGATAATTCTGCGTACAATGTACCCAGACCATTTGTTCTTTGACCAGATGATCAATCAGATCCAGTACCAGCAGGCATTGGCTATCCGAAGGGGTTTCCCAGGAAATCGGCAACTGGATATAGTTCAGGCCAAGATCAAGACAAATTTTATCTTCATGTAACAGATGATGATCGCTATCTGTTAATGCCACATTGATTACGGTAGAGACGCCGTATTCTTTAATCAACCTCAGTTGTTCAGTTGTCGGCTGACCAGAGCTGAACAGATGGTCATGGATGAACTGAAAATTTTCAATTTGACTTAATGCAGTTTCAATTTCATTCATCAGATAAAATTTTCCTTGTTCAGAAATGAAAACGCCATCTTGTCGATGGCGTTTGTCAGTTCGTTTAACGATTAGGTAAAACGTCCTTCAATGCCTCATGCATGTCAAGCAACACTTTTTCTGTGGTCTCCCAATCGATACAGCCATCAGTCACTGATTTTCCATATTCCAGATCACAAAGATTGGCAGGAATATCCTGACGGCCACCTTTCAGGTGACTTTCTACCATAATACCAACAATTGACTTGTTTCCATCAAGAATTTGTTCAGTAATATTTTTTAAGACAAGCGGTTGTAAGTACGGGTCTTTATTTGAGTTTGCGTGGCTGGCATCAATCATGATCTTGCCGCTGACTTTGGCTTTCGCAAGAGCTGCCTCAGCATCTGCAACTGAACCTGCATCGTAGTTAGGTTTGCCATTACCACCACGTAGAACCACGTGTGCATATGGATTCCCTGAAGTACGAATCACCGCAACCTGACCTTGGTCATTTAGACCCAGGAAGCTGTGACCATGTTTAACAGATTGCATTGCATTGGTTGCAACGGTTAAACCGCCATCTGTACCATTTTTAAAGCCGACTGGTGAAGACAGGCCAGAAGACATTTCACGGTGAGTTTGGCTCTCGGTAGTACGTGCACCGATCGCTGACCATGAAATTAAATCCTGATAGTACTGTGGAGAGTTTGGATCCAGTGCTTCTGTTGCACATGGCAGGCCAAGTTCATTCAGCTCCAGTAACAGTTTACGACCGATACGCAGACCTTTCTCAATATTGAAAGAGTCATTCATATCAGGGTCATTGATCAGACCTTTCCAGCCTACAGTTGTACGCGGTTTTTCAAAATAAACACGCATTACGATATACAGGCTATCTTTTACTTTTTCGCTTAAAGCTTTTAAACGTTCAGCATATTCATGCGCAGCCGCTGGATCATGAATTGAACATGGACCAATCACTACAAAAATACGCTTATCCTTGCCATCCAGGATATTACGAATCGTTTCACGACCATGCAGTACGGTTTGATAAGCAGTTTCAGTCAAAGGTAACTCTGCTTTCAACTGAGCAGGTGTTACCAAAGGAATCATGCTTTGGATATTCACGTCATCAATATCTGATGCTGAAATAGGTTTTGACTGTAGTGTATTCATTGCCGTCACTGGTTTGATCATACAAAAGGTTGTTTAATAGCCTGAATATAACATGAATGATGCGTCACTTTGTTATAAAAAAGATGAATACTTCTTTGAAAAAAAAGTGATGAATCCATGATTTAGTTTAAACAGCAGGAGCTTTTTCTGCTGTTGTTATCAATTCAGGTTGGGCGGATTGTACCGGTTTTGACTTGACTGGATTCACAATGAAATTCACGCCAAGACAGAACAGGGTAATCCCAAGAATTTTACGGATAATTTTCTCTGGCATACGTGAACTGATCAGTGTTCCAATCACAATCGCTGGAATAGAACCGCAAAGTAACCAGCCTAATAAAGTAAAGTCTACATTACCTGCGCTCATATGGCCCAGACCTGCGACTAAAGTTAGAAGTACGGCATGTACCACATCCGAACCGATAATGCGGATCATCGGCAGGTTCGGGAACATCAGGATCAAGGCCATAATACCGAAAGCACCGGCACCGACAGATGACAGGGTCACAAACACGCCCAGTACAATACCCATGATCACGATCAAGACACGTTTATTGCCAGATTTAAAGTCAACTTTGTCTAGATCCTGAGTCATATCAGGCAGTTCTTGTTTGCGGTATTTATTAAAGAATTTTTCAATAGAATTGCGGAATACAATAGATGCACCAGTAAGGGTCAGCATAAAGCCCAATACCATGGTCAGCGTTGCTTTATAATGTGTCGATTGACTGAGATAATTCTCTAGTACCCAGTGGGTCACAAATGAGGCAGGGATACTGCCGATCGCCAGCCAGATCACAATAGGCCAGACAATATTCATTTTCTTGGCATGAACCAGTGAACCACAGAATTTAGAAATTGCGGCATAAAGAAGGTCTGTACCAATCGCGATATGCGGTTCAACCCGAAGCAGTGTAATCAGGATTGGGGTCATCAACGAACCGCCACCGACACCGGTAATCCCAACACAGAAACCAACCAATACACCTGCTAAAATAAATTCAATCGGACCAAACATGCATATATGCCAAAATCAAAAAACGAGCATATCTTATGACTTTTAAATATAAGTCGTTGTCTTGATTATTGATTTGCTTATTCTAAAAAGAGATAAAGACTATAAAATTTAAAGTAATTCATCCCGATTTATATTTTAATTTGAATCATCTAGCATACCTTTCTATTGCTAAGTATGAAAATTGATAAAGCTTCTGCAAAATGCCTTTTTATTTATTTGTTTAAAGATCAGCCGCTTTAAATTTATTTTAATTTTTAAGCTGGGCTAAGGCGCGCGCGTTGTCCAGATTCCAGAGTTTTATGATTTGAGATAGCCACGATTTGTGAGTTCAACACTTAGGCATGCTCAAATCATGCTTTATGATAGAATCTGAACGGAATTAATTTGTCTCATTTGAGGGAATACACTTGCAGAATCGGAAACTTAAAATCGGAATCGTGGTGGGAGAGGTATCGGGAGATACGCTTGGTGCGAAGCTCATCCGTAGTTTTCGAGAGCAGGGTATTGATGCAGAATTTGAAGGGATTGGTGGGCCGCAAATGCTGGCTGAAGGCTTCAAGAGCTACTATCCAATGGATATTCTCTCGGTCATGGGCATTGTTGAAGTCCTGAAAGATATTAAAAAACTGTTCGCGGTTCGTGATGGTCTGGTCGAGACCTGGACGAAAGATCCCGTCGATGTTTTCATTGGAATTGATGCGCCTGATTTTAATTTGCGACTTTCCAAGACCCTGAAGCAAAAACAGTTACCGATTAAGACCGTGCAATATGTCAGCCCTTCGGTCTGGGCATGGCGTCAGGGACGTGTGCATGGCATCAAGGCCAGCATTAATCTGGTACTGTGCCTGTTTCCATTTGAAAAAGCATTTTTCAAAAAATGGGATGTTCCGGCAGCTTTTGTCGGTCATCCATTGGCAAGTCAGTTACCCCTCAACAATAATCTGGCTGAAGCGCAGGCAGAACTGGGCTTAGATCCTGCACAAAAATATATTGCACTGCTGCCAGGTAGCCGCCGTGGTGAAATTGAACGCTTAGGACCATTGGTACTGGATGCAGCCAAAATTCTGCATCAGAAATATCCGGATTATACGTTTCTGATTCCCGCCATTAATGAGATGCGTAAACAGCAGATTGAAAACTTGCTGGCACAATATCCGGACAGTTTAAAAGCACATATCCGCCTGATGGAAAATACCAGTAGTGAGTCAAAAATTGGCCGTCAGGTGATGAATGCATCTAATATCATTGCGTTAGCTTCAGGCACTGCGACACTGGAAGCCATGTTATTGCATCGTCCGATGGTGACCTTTTATAAATTGCACTGGCTGACTTATCAGATTGCCAAATTGCTGGTCAAAATTCCTTATTTCTCGTTGCCAAATATCATTGCTGGTAAAAAAGTCATTCAAGAATTAATCCAGTCAGAAGCAACGCCTGAAAACCTGGCTGCTGAAATTGAAAAATTGATGGATATTGAAGCAGCTCAAATTCAGGTGATGCAGCATCTCACCATGCACAAGCAGCTGCTTTCCGGCAACAGTGAAGATCCTGTCAAAGCGGTACTAGCCTTAGTCCAATAAAGGCGTCTTGCTTTTTTGACAGGCAATACGGTATCGGGTCGGGGTTTGTTCAAACTGTTTTTTAAAGCTTTGACTAAACGCCGTTTCAGAAGAATAGCCCACCAGATAGGCGATCTGCTGAATGCTAAATCCGCTATTTCTGAGATATTGTGCTGCCAGGCGAAGTCGATGCTGTTGCAGATAAGCCAATGGTGGCTCACCAACAATCTGGGTAAACAGCTGGGCAAATTTGGAACGCGACATATGGCATTGTTCAGCCAGGCTTTCTACGGTCCAAGGCTGTTCTGGTTTGCCATGAATTGCTGCCAAGGCATTAGATAGTTCAGGATGCGAAAGAGCATTCAGCCAGCTCGAAGCATTTTCCAGATTCAAAATATAATCTCGTACGCATTCAATCAGTAAAATACTGACCAGATGATCCAGAATTTTGTCTCGTCCCGGACGAAGTTGCTGGGTTTCCAATGCCAGAAATTGCAAACCAACTTGTAACCATTCTGGTGCTGTATCTCCCAGAATATGCTGAATGTGCAGAAATTTAGGTAAAGCACTCAGTAGCGGTTTCGCCATCTGGATATCCAGATTGGAACGAATCGCCAGGATAAAACTGCGTTCTGCTGAATGGGTGATATTGAGATCCACACATTGCTGTGCATGAGTCTGAAAATAAGAGTTGATCGAATGATGTTCAGAAAAATCCGCATTACCGGGACTAGAAATCCGATGGGCAGAACCAGCAGGCAATAACACCAGATCGCCTTGTTGCAGCTCAAGCAGATCGCCCTCTTTGAATATTAATTGCGCTTGACCCTGTAATAATACATAAGCCAGCATGGAAGGTTCATACTGATAATCAAACCCGCCTGGATGAAACACATTGAGGTAGAGATATTCGGATTTTTCCAGATGAATATCATCAAAAATTTTACTTAAAGCATCCATGCCTGACTCTATTCTTTTGTTTTAATTAATTTAATTAAATTTAAATAGCCCAGTCTTGTGATTTAAGGCCAAGACTTGGCCTATTGCGCCAAAGACGCTGACATAGTTTTTCTGGACGTTTAATACTGTTCGCTAATGCTGAAATATTCAACTATATGTGCAGAGTAACATAAAAAGGAGGGTCGCAATGAATGCCCCTGCACAAATTAGCAAAGCTCAGTTCACGCAGGATGCGTCAGCACTGAAAGGTTTACAACTGGATAAAAAACGTTTTGGCTGGCTGCTCAGTCCCGGTTTGCCTGTGATCGGTATGGGAATTCTGGCTGGCTATCATTTTGGTCCCAAAGCCACTAAAAAAGTCTTTGCGATGGGTGGGCCTTTATTATTGCATGTGATTATCCCAACATTAGATGCTTTAATTGGTGATGATGCCAATAATCCAAATGATGAGCAGATTCAGGCATTGGTCAAAGATCCTTATTATGACCGGATCGTGAAGATGTTTATCCCATTGCAAATGGCTGCCAATGCTTTTGCAGGCTATGTCGTATCCCGTCCTAATGTTTCTCTGGTCGATCAGGTTCTACTTGGCATATCTATGGGGGCGATTAATGGAATCGGCGTGAATACTGCGCACGAGCTAAGCCACCGTCCTCAGAAAAAAGATCACTACTGGTCACATGCCAGCCTGATGCCGCTGGCTTATAACCATTTCCGGATTGAGCATCCTTATGGACATCATAAACGGGTGGCGACGCCAGAAGACCCGGCATCTTCGAAAATGGGTGAATCCTTCTACCGTTTCTGGCCACGTACTGTATTGGGTGGCTTGAAATCAGCAATTGAGATAGAAAAAAGACGTTTGGAACGTAAAGGCTTAAAATTTTTTAGTCTGGAAAATGAGTTATTTCATGGCTGGGCGATGAGCGCAGGTTACCATGCCTTAATGCTGAAAACGTATGGCAAGAAAATCATTCCTTATACGCTGACCCAAGCCTTTTACGGCATCAGCCTGTTTGAAATCGTGAATTATATCGAACACTATGGATTAAAACGCGGGCAAAAAGCAGATGGTACCTATGAGCGAACCTTGCCCGAACATAGCTGGAACAATAACAACATCGTGACCAACCTGTTCCTGTACCAGTTACAACGCCATTCGGATCATCATGCCTATCCAAGCCGACCATTTCAGGCATTGCGACATTTTGATGAAGCACCAGAATTACCAAGTGGTTATGCCACCATGCTGATACCGGCACTGATTCCACCATTGTGGTACAAGATGATGGATCAACGTGTGTATCAACATTATCAAGGCGATTTAACTAAAGCAAATATTCTGCCTTCGAAGCGTGCCAAGCTGCTTAAGAGATTTGGTCTAAAAGACGCTGCAGCTTGATGATGTAAACAAATAAAAATGCGCCATTCGAGGCGCATTTTTTATTGAGTTTTATTTAGAACCAATCACTCTGCATCTTCAAACAGGTGTCATCGAAGTTCATCAGTAATTTGGCCTGATGTTCAATTTCAGGCAGTTCCCAATGAATAAAATATTGAGCTGCCTGAATTTTACCGGCCAGAAAGGCTTGATCTTCCTGTTGAGAAGATGTGCCAAATTTAAGTTGAGCCTGATTGGCCATTTCCAGCCACAACCACGCGATAATAGTTTTGCCCATCATATCCAGATATAGCCCAGAATTGGCCAAAGCTTCACTAACTTTGTCTTGATGCAGAGCCTGACCTAAAATCTGTGTGGTTTTTTGCACAGTGACAAGATGCTGTTTATAGACATCTGCCAGTTCTGTTAACTTGCCATCCTGAATTTCAGACAAGGTTTTCTGGATGCGTTGCATGAGCAGGGTCAGGCCTTTGCCATTGTGCTGCCAGAGTTTACGACCTAGTAGATCCAGAGACTGAATCCCATAAGTGCCTTCATGAATCGGATTAAGGCGGTTATCCCGATAGCATTGCTCAACCGGATATTCACGCGTATAGCCCGCACCACCCAAGACCTGGATCGCTAGATCATTGGCTTTAGGACCATAGGCAGAAGGGAAGGACTTGACCACTGGTGTAATGAGATCCAGCAAAATGGCACTCTCTTCATCTTGTGCAGCCTGATGTTCATCAATTAAACAAGCTGCAAATAAGCACAGCGCTAAAGCACCTTCAACATAAGATTTTTGTGCCAGTAGCATACGTTTGACATCCGTATGCTCAATGATATTCACAGGTTTAGCGTCAGGTGTTTTTTCATGAACCGGACGGCCTTGAGGACGGTTTTTAGCATAGTCCAGAGACTCCAGATAACCACGATAACCGATCATGGCTGCACCGAGGCCAACACCAACGCGCGCTTCATTCATCATCTTGAACATGTATTTTAAACCATGTCCCGCTTCACCAATTAAATAGCCTAAGCAATTGTCATTTTCTCCAAAGCTTAGCACTGTTGATGTGGTGCCACGATAACCCATTTTATGTAAAAGGCCAGCTAATTGTACATCATTGGATTCACCTATAGTTCCATCTGTATTGGTTTTGAATTTCGGCACGATGAATAGGGAAATACCTTTTACCCCTTGCGGAGCATCTTGGATACGAGCCAGAACCAGATGCACAATATTTTCAGTAATGTCCTGATCACCACCAGAAATAAACATTTTCTGGCCTTTAATTTTGTAGCTTCCATCTGACTGAGGAATCGCTTTAGTGGTCAGATCTCCCAAAGAGGAACCCACATTCGGCTCGGTCATCGCCATAGTTCCAGCAAAGCGGCCACTTAGCATATGCGGCAAGAACATTTGTTTTTGTTCTGGAGAGGCAAAGGCTTGAATCAGATTTGCTGCAGCGGCTGTCAGAAAAGAGTAGGCAACAGTCGAAGGATTGGCCGACATGAAATAGGCATTACAGGCCATATTCACCAAAGTCGGCAATTGCATGCCGCCGTCTGCGTAATCATGCTGGGCGCAGAGTAGACCAGCATCAGCAAATTGTTGCCATGCTATTTTTACTTCATCAATGGTCTTCACCTGTTTGCCATCAAAGCTCGGTTCGTGGTGATCAGCCTTGGCATTATGCGGCGCAAAATAATCGGTCGCGATGCCTTTTGCCGTTTCCAGAATACTATCAAAGGTATTTTTGTCATGATCCTGATAGCGTTCCAGTTCAGTTAAGGCTTCGAGTTTGAAAACATCATAAAGCAGAAAATTGAGGTCTTTATCATTAATCAGCTGAGTCACGGTATAGTCCTGAATATGTAATCCTTGAGATAGCATCAAGACTAGCAGTTGCATTTATCAAGGAGGATTGTCAATAATGACATGAAACGGGTGAAAAACGACAAATAGAAAAATATGCAACAGGTAGTGATTTTAGGTTTTGATGGTGCTTTGGCTTCAGCAATTACAGGTGTCGTCGACTTATTCGCCATGGCGGGCGTCAGCTGGAACCGGATTCAGCAGCAGGATGTGCAACGCCTGTTTAAAGTCAGGATCGCCAGTCCAGATGGACAACCAATTCGTTGTATTAACGGTCTGGAATTGCATGCACATTGTTCATATCAAGAAATTCAAGCTGCCGATATTCTGGTAGTGCCGACCATCGCCGCACCTATACAAGAGGTACTGGATGAAAATCCAGACCTGATTCAGTTTTTAACTTCTGCTCATGCACAATCCACCTTAATCGCTGGAAACTGCACCGGGAATTTCTTTCTGGCAGAAGCTGGTATTTTAGATGGTCGTGTGGCGACAACGCATTGGGGCTTTCAGGACATGTTTCGTGCACGTTATTCTCAGGTCAAACTCAATGCCGATCTGATGATTAGCCGGGATCAGAATATTTACTGTGCAGGTGGAGGCTTGGCCTGGTTTGACCTAGGCTTGCATCTGATCGAACGTTTCTATGGTTTTGAAGTTGCCATGCAATCTGCCAAATCCTTTGTGATTGATTATCGACGCGATAGCCAATTGTCTTATTCATTAATGAAGATTGGTCAACCACATCATGATGAACTGGTGCAAAAGGTTCAGGACTGGTTAGAGCAGCATTTTCATGAAGAGTTTACTTTAAATGCGCTGGCAGAACGTTTTAATGTCACCACTCGTACTTTAATCCGACATTTTAAGCAGACGCTAAATATTGCACCGAATCAGTATCTGCAAGCCATTCGTATTGAAGCGGCACGCAAACGGCTTGAGGAAACCGATCAGGCCATAGATCTGATTATGCAAAATGTCGGCTATCAGGATCCAAGTTCATTTCGGCGTTTATTTTATAGAAAAACAGGACTTACGCCGCTAGAATATCGCCGTCGTTTTAGCCGACGTTTCTAGATTTTGATAAAAAGAGAGATTCGAAAATCTCTCTTGGCATACATATTAGCTAAAGATATCTTTACGTAAATAATGCGTATAAATGGTTGATGCTATGCTTTGCAGGAAGCCGGTGAACATAATCCAGTAAATGAAAATTTCACATTCTAACTATTTTAGTCCGAAACCTTCAAATCCGATGATGATCAAAAAGGCTGAACTAATCCCCAAAAATAAAATGTTATAGGATAATGACTTCTGCTTTAATAAAATCATTGTTCCTCTTTCGTCTTTGGCTTCTTGTGAGCATTCAAAGCGTATTTTATATATTTCACAGCAAATCACAGCCACCACAATACTTAAGATACTAGCCATCAATACCCAATATAGTGTCATGTTACTTCCTCGGCATAACTAAACAGTTCCTCAATCGTCGTTTCAAGTGCATTTGCTAACTTGAATGCCAGAATCAAGGAAGGGTTGTACTTCTCTTTTTCTAATGCGGCAATCGTTTGGCGGCTGACTGCCACTGCATCAGCAAGCTGTTGTTGTGTCCAACGTTTTTTAGCACGGAACACGATGATGTCATTCTTTAACATGTCTTTACTCCAACATCATTCAAAATGTAATATATATTTAACATTATGTAAAATATATATTTCATAATGATAAAAATAAGTGTTATTTAAAAGATTGAGATATAAAAAACGGGCTAAATGCCCGTTTAAAAATTTTTGAATCAGCTGGTTTAAGCTTTGACTGAGGTCGATTTAACCTTGCGGCCATGCAGCAGGTAATACCAGATCAGACAACTAAAGGTAAGCACTGCGGAAAACAAATAAAGCTGACGATAACCCACCTGATCCAGCAGCATACCGAGGAAATAAGGTCCGAAACCAAGACCGGCATCTAGTGCAATAAAGAAAGTCGAGGTCGCCAGACCCATCCGTTGCAAGGTGGTACTTTTCACGGCAATAGTTTGACACACTGACTGAATATTACCGAAACCAAAACCTAATAACGCGGCACTCGCCAGTAACATCACAGAGTTTTGTGCCTGACTCAGCATTAGAATACCTACTGCCATAATCACGATTGCAGGATAGATAATGATGTTTTCACCTTTACGATCCATTAATGGGCCAGTAAATGGACGCGACAGCAGAATGGCAAAAGCATACATCAGGAAGAAGAAAGAGGCTGCTTCGACCAGATTGATGTCTTTGGCATAGAAGTGGATAAAGGACAATACGCCTGAATAACAGGTAGCCACCAGCAGGACAATGATAGCAATCGGCAAGGCATTCGGCTCTACATACTGAGCGAGCTTACTGGCAGATTGTGGAACAGAGGAAGTCAATGTACCACTCGCTTTAAGGCGCGGCGGCTGGATAAACAGACCGCAAATCAGGCAGCTGAGCGCAACAATAGTAGTAAAGATAAAAATCACCTGATAATTAAAATTCGTCATCAGCCAGATCCCGACAAAAGGACCAATCGCTGTACCAAGCGTACTGCTCATACTGAAATAACCAATACCTTCACCACGTCGTGTTGCTGGAATGGTTTGCGCAATTACTGTGCCGAGTACGGTAGATGCCATACCCATCATAAAGCCGTGTATCAGACGAATACCCAATAACACTTCTAGTTTGGCCGGAATCATATAAAGTCCGGAAAATAGCAAAAAGCCAGTCAGGCCAATCACCAGGGTATTTTTCAGTCCTAGACGATTCAGCAATTTCCCAATAAATAAGCGTCCAATTAGCGTTCCGACAATAAACAGACCGGATACCAGACCGGCTTGTGCAGTCGATGCTCCCAGTTCAGCGACCGAGAAACCGACAATCACAATCACCAGCAGGTAAAACACCAGAACAAGCTGGAAATTAACCAGACTGACCAGGACGAAATTAGGGGTCCATAAGCGGGCTTGATCTTGGCTCATTGTGGTGTTTCCTGAGATGAAGGGTGTAATTGCTGAATCAGCTTTACCAAAGTGTTTTTACTGCTTTGCAGATCATCTGCATCAATCTGTTGCAGTAACTGATCTTCAAAAGCATCAATCTGTTTGGAACACAGGTTAAAGGTTTTAACCCCTTGCTCGCTGAGTTTAAATAATTTCTGACGTTTATCTTCGGTTTCGATCTGGCAGATTAAGTCGAGTTCACTTAAATGCTGGATACGTTTGGTTATGCTTGGTTTTGAAACATTTAAATAGCTTGAAATATCAACCAGCGTGCATTGCTGTTGGGATCGAATGGTGTAGAGCACTTGCCATAAGGAATAATTAAGTTGAGAGGATAATAAAATAGTATTGATTTCATCACTCATGAGTCGTGCGCAACGCAGCAACAGTGAACGAAATCTGGAAGAGGGTTGAAACATATAGTTAACCTGGCTAACTAAATTGTGCCTAATCTACGCCTCTTTATTCAATTAAACAAGAGGGAAATTTTGAAAATTTTTGCATGGTTAACGTCTTTTTGACTAAGTTATTACAAGTCTTTAACCTGATTAAAAAACAATCAACAAAAGACTACATACTTTTAAGAATGATTCAGCCTAAGCTACCTAAGCACTAGAAAAATCCATCACTTAATAACTGAAGGGCAGATATGCCAAATAACACTGCATAGGTGAAGTTTATGACTCTGGGTTTAACTGCATTAGAGTTAGCACGAATACAGTTCGCCTTTACTGTATCTTTTCATATTATCTTTCCTGCAATTTCAATCGGATTAGCAAGTTTTTTGGCTATTCTGGAATGGCGCTGGTTAAAGACTAAAAATCCGATTTTTCAGGATCTGTTCAAGTTTTGGGTCAAAATTTTCGCCGTCGCATTTGGTATGGGCGTCGTATCCGGTGTGGTAATGAGCTATCAGTTCGGAACCAACTGGAGTGAGTTTTCCCGGGTCGCTGGAAGTGTGACCGGACCCTTGCTGGCTTATGAAGTTTTAACTGCGTTCTTTTTAGAAGCCGGATTCCTGGGCATCATGCTCTTTGGCTGGGATCGGGTTGGCCCACGAGCGCACTTTTTCTCCACTTTAATGGTCGCAATCGGCACCTGTATTTCCATGTTCTGGATTTTATCTTCCAATAGCTGGATGCAGACACCTCAAGGTTTTGCGATTGAAAATGGCCTGATCGTCCCGCAAGACTGGGTAGCGATCGTATTTAACCCGTCTTTTCCTTATCGTCTGGCCCATATGGCAATGGCCGCCTTTCTGGTCTCCGCCTTACTTGTAGCCTCAACAGCGGCATGGCATCTGATCAAGGGCCGTCGAGATCCTTTAGTCAAAACTTCATTTTCCATGGCCATGTGGCTGATTCTGGCACTTGCACCTTTACAGATTTTTGTGGGGGATATGCATGGTCTGAATACGCTTGAACATCAGCCAGCCAAACTGGCCGCGATGGAAGGCCATTGGGAAACCAATCATGATGAAGGAATGCCTTTATACCTGTTTGGGATTCCAGACATGCAAGCTGAAGAAACCAAATATGCAATTGGTATTCCTAAATTGGGTAGCCTGATTCTGACGCATTCTATGGATGGAAAAGTCACGGGGCTTAAAGATTTTGCACCTGAAGATCGACCCAATTCACTGGTGGTGTTCTGGAGTTTCCGGATTATGGTCGGGCTGGGTATGTTAATGCTCTTGCTTGCACTCTGGGGATTATGGTCACGTACTCGAGGACGGTTTTATGAGTCACGTGGTCTGCATCGTTTTGCACTCATCATGGGGCCATCCGGATTTCTTGCTATGCTGGCAGGATGGTTTACTACAGAAGTCGGTCGTCAGCCTTGGGTTGTCTACGGCATTATGCGGACCAAAGATGCCTTATCACCAGTGTCTGCTGAACAGGTTGGTTTGACCCTGATTATCTTTGTTGTGGTGTACTGCGTCGTTTTTGGCGTAGGAATTTTCTACATGTTGCGCCTAATGCATAGAGGTCCAGAATTTATTCATTCCAGACCACACCATGAATCGGATAGCGATGTGGTTCAGGCTTCTCGTCGACCATTGAGCAGTATTCGCGAACGTATTGAAGAGGTTCCTGAACATCCGGATCAGGAGGATAAAAAATGATTGATTTATCATTAATTTGGATTGCGATTATTGGACTGGGTGTACTGGTCTATACCATTCTAGATGGTTTCGATCTGGGCATTGGCATTCTATTTCCATTCTTCCCGCATCAGGATGAACGCGATGTCATGATGAATACGGTCGCTCCGGTCTGGGATGGTAATGAAACCTGGATGGTTCTAGGGGGCGCCGGATTATTTGCTGCCTTTCCATTGGCTTATTCGACGGTACTCTCAGCGCTATATATGCCCATTATCCTGATGGTGATCGCCTTGATTTTTCGTGGTGTCGCTTTTGAGTTTCGTTTTAAGGCGAATAAAAGCAAACACTGGTGGGATAAAGCCTTTATTGGAGGATCGATCGTTACCAGTTTCTTGCAAGGGATGATCCTGGGTGCATATATTCAGGGGATTGAAACACGAAATGGTGTCTATGTGGGCGGTGGTCTGGACTGGCTTAGCCCCTTCAGTATCTTTACCGGAGTCAGTGTCGTGGTGCTATATGCAGCATTAGGCTGTGGATGGCTCATTTATAAAACCGGTGATGATTTACAGGATCGTATGTTTAAACTGATGCCGAAGCTGATTATAGCCTTACTGATTATTTTAGGCGCTGTTAGTGTTTATACGCCGTTGACCCATCCGCAAATTGCGGAGCGTTGGTTCAGCCAGCCACAATTTACCTACTTTATGCCCGTACCGATCTTGGTCATATTGTTTACCTGGCTG
The DNA here is from genome assembly GCF_011174875.1 of Acinetobacter sp. GFQ9D191M. Classification (NCBI taxonomy): domain Bacteria; kingdom Pseudomonadati; phylum Pseudomonadota; class Gammaproteobacteria; order Moraxellales; family Moraxellaceae; genus Acinetobacter; species Acinetobacter sp. GFQ9D191M. The sequence goes on along the minus strand of NZ_JAALGV010000021.1, from coordinate 32,804 downwards.
GCCTTACGCGCCTGTAAAAGACGCAGTGAACTAGGTCCATTTTCCTATATGCTGGTGCTGGTATTCCTGGCATATACCGGTTTTCTAATTAGTCTGTGGCCATATATTATTCCGCCATCAGTCACGATCTGGCAGGCAGCGGCACATGAAAATAGTCAGTTATTTGCCTTGATTGGTGCCTTGATTCTGATTCCGATTATCGTGATTTATACCTGTATGTCCTATTGGGTATTCCGACACAAGGTACGTGTTGGAGATGATGGTTATCATTAAGGAGCAGTTATGACACGCAAACAGATAGTATGGTTTGTCGGCTTATGGCTTGCAGGTTTTTTGACACTAGCACTTATTGCAGGGGCATTCCGCTTTCTGGTGCATTTGGCCTATTAGGTATATTAAATGAACAAAGAAAAGGGATTTGTTAGTACAAATCCCTTTTTATAGGCTAAATTTTTGATTTTTAAAATATCAAGATGAGGCTTTGATCTGTTTACGATAAACACTTGGACGGACAGGGCGGCTGTTTTTCCATAACCCTTTTTTCTGCTTTTTGGCTTTATTCTGTAGTTCCATCATATAGCGTAAATGGTTTTTATCCCGGATATATTCCTCATAAACCCATGCCGCACCACGTTTCACAATCTCTTCATTGATATTCTTGCGATAACGATAGACCACACCGACACAGCGACCATAACGGTCAATATCCGTAATTTGTACCCGAATCATTTTATTTTTAACCATACTTTGAACCAGGCGTAGTGATTCCTTACCATAGGCCTGTGAAGATTCAGGTGCATCGACATAGGCAAAACGTAATTTGGTCTCAGAGCGACGGATATTAAAACGGTAGCAGGTGAGGGTGTCACCATCACTGACCGCACTTACCCGGCACCAATATTTCTTACCTTTCTTAAAGGGGCGAAATAGGTCCTTTAAATACACCGTAATTTTATGCAGCAAATAATAAGAAAAACACAGAAGTGCGAAGCCCAGCACAATTTGCCAGGTGGTGGAGAGATGTAACAAGGGCAAGATCCAAATCAGCAAAAACAGCCGCATAAACACAGCTAAAAGTTGAGCCATTTTAGATCAAAGCCACTCCGCATAGGGCTTAAAAAGCCATCAATCAGTGTTTAGTTTTGTACCGATAAAATAGCCTAAGCACTATCAAATTAGGCCAATCTCAATCCTAAAACCTGATAATAAAAATAGCCTAAGCAAGTTTAAATTATCTCATAAATAGCCTAAGCAAAAATTTTATAAATTTCATTTCTCAAAAATTGATGTCTTTTATTTTCTTGCAAATCTTTATGCCAATACATCCCCATATTAATTTTCGGAAGTTGTACAGGAACGTCAAAAATATTCAGACAGTTTGCTAACTGTAGATGAGTCAAAACATTTTTAGGAATTGTCAGCATGGCAGTCTTTTGCTGTTCCAGAATTTGCAGGGCTGTGGAATAGTGCTGACAACGTAAAAAAATCTGTCGGGAATAATGTTTTCGACTTAAATATATATCTTCAACTAAAACTCCCGTACGGCGTGAGGAAACGCCAATATGAGGTGAGGCCAGATAAATCTGTTCATTCATTTCTGTTCGTTGTGTACAGACCACGAATTCATCCTGTACCAGTCGTTCAAACTGAATTTTTTCACTAATACTTTGCTCCAGATCAATAACAAAATCGACCTGTTGAGAGGCGAGATCTGCAGCAATATTTTTACGGTCGAGTTTCATGCTACTCAGTTGAAGATCCAGGTTAATTTTTTGGAAATGTTGAACCAGTTTAGGAAAGATCATGGGTTCAATTTCGTCATGTACAGCAATTTTTAAGCTATGAATCGATTCCGGTCTGAATTGCTGATGCTGCATCGAAATATTCTGAATCGTAAAAAGTGCATTTTTAATTTCAGGATAGATCTGATCCGCAAACGGCGTAGGTTGCATCTTGCTACCAGTTCGCACAAATAAATCATCTTGTAAATGCTGTCTTAAACGTTGTAAAGCATGACTGGCCGCTGACTGGCTTATCGATAGAATTTGCGCAGCTTTAGAAATACTGTTTTGTTCGTAAATGGCAATAAAAAGTGGATAAAGATTAATATCAATACGATGAAAATTTCGTAGATCCATCACGGTTTTTGAATGAATACTATGCATACTACTATATGGAATTAAATCATTTTATTCATAATAAGTTTTGGGTTAAGGTGTTGTAAAGCGTATGAATTAGAATATTCAGAGGGATAAAGCAATGTTTGAGCTGTCAGCACGTGCACAGGATTATTTAAATAGAACAAAAAAGTTTATTACTGATGAAATTGAACCTGTCGAGGCTGATTTCTGGCATCAGGTGCATCAACTGAATCAAGGCGGTGACTGGACCAAATGGCAATGGCCGGCAGAACTTGAAACATTGAAAGATAAAGCCAAAGCGGCAGGTCTCTGGAATATGTTTTTGCCTTGTCCAGAATTAGGTCAGGGATTATCCGTTCGGGAATATGCGCATATCGCTGAACTTTCTGGACGAAGCTTAATTGCACCTACCGTCTTTAACTGTAATGCACCAGATAGCGGCAATATGGAAGTATTGTGGCGCTATGGTTCTGAAGAACAAAAACAGCAATGGTTAATGCCACTACTGGAAGGGAAAATCCGTTCAGTGTTCTGTATGACTGAGCCTGCAGTGGCTTCAAGTGATGCTACCAATATGCAGGCGACGGCGGTAGTTGAAGGTGATGAAATTGTTTTGAATGGTCGTAAATGGTGGTCTTCGGGTTTGGGTGATCCAAATGCCAAAATCATCATCTTTATGGCACATACGCCAGATGAATCCAAAGACCGTCATCATCAGCATTCCATGGTTTTAGTTCCAGTCGATACTGCAGGCGTAAAAATCGAACGGATGCTTCCAGTCTTTGGTGATTATGATGCGCCACATGGCCACGGCGAAGTCAGCTTTGATAATGTTCGTGTTCCAGTTTCGAATTTTATTGGGGGGGCAGGTCAAGGCTTTGAAATTGCCCAAGGTCGTTTAGGGCCAGGCCGTATTCACCATTGTATGCGTTGCATCGGTGCTGCTGAAAAATCATTAGAACTTATGATTGACCGGGGTATGAGCCGTACCGCATTTGGTAAAGAGATTTTAAAACTGGGTGGTAACCTGGAACGTGTGGCTGAAGCTCGCGTTGCCATTGATCAGGCTCGATTATTAACCTTGTATGCTGCCTATAAAATGGATACTTTAGGGAATATGGCAGCACTGACTGAAATTTCTGCAATTAAAGTGGTCGCGCCAAGTGTACTGGAAAAAGTTGTGGATATGGCGATTCAGATCCACGGTGGTGCGGGTGTTTCTCGTGATACACCGCTGACCGGATTCTTTGCCCAAGCCCGTGCCTTACGTCTGGCTGATGGTCCGGATGAAGTGCATAAAGGTATGATTGCCAAGCTGGAACTGGCAAAACGTGGTTATAGCACACGTCGTAAAAAATAAGCTGGCTTTATATACAGAACATTGAAACGTATTAGAAGATTTTAAGGAAAAATTATGGCGGTCATTGATGTAGGTGGATCAGTTCGTGAAGGTGAGGAACTGGATGTACAGGCCATCACAGATTGGTTAAATCAACAAGGAGTAAATGTAGAAGGTCCTTTAGAGCTTACTCAATATTCCGGTGGAGCTTCAAACTGGACTTATCGTTTGCAATATGCCAATGCCGATTTAATTTTACGTCGTCCGCCTCAAGGGACTAAAGCCAAATCTGCGCATGACATGGCACGTGAATATCATGTACAAAAAGCCTTGGCTGACCATTATCCAGTCGTACCTGAAATGGTGGCACTTTGTCAGGACGAATCAGTCATTGGCTGTGATTTTTATGTGATGAAACGCATTGAAGGTATTATTCCGCGTGCCAAGCTGCCGCCTGAATTACAACTGACTGAATCAGATATCCAGACTCTATGTATTAATGTGATTGATAAGCTGATCGAACTACACCAAGTTCCTTACACTGGTACAGAACTGGAAAAGTTAGGCAAAGGTGAAGGCTATTGCCGTCGTCAGGTAGAAGGCTGGGATGCACGTTACGAAAAAGCCAAAACATTAAATGTTCCATCTTTTAAATACGTGCGTAACTGGCTGAAAGATAATATTCCATCTGATTCTAAAACCTGTGTCATTCACAATGACTGGCGTTTTGATAATGTCATTCTGGATCTAGAGAATCCAACTGAAGTTATTGGGGTGCTGGACTGGGAAATGGCCACCCTGGGTGATCCGCTGATGGACTTGGGTTCTGCCTTGGCTTATTGGGTAGAAGATACGGACAATGCCATTTTTAAAGCAACACGTCGTCAGCCCACCAATTTAAAAGGTATGTTTACCCGTAAAGAAGTGGTGGATTACTATTTGGAGAAAACCGGTCTGCAACCGGAAAACTGGACATTCTATGAAGTGTTTGGGATTTTCCGTCTCTCGGTAATTGCTCAGCAGATCTATTATCGTTATTACCACAAACAAACCAACAATCCAGCCTTTAAGGATTTTTGGGTAGTCATTCATGCCTTGCATATTCGTGCCTTAAAACTGATTGGTCTACAAAAGCTTGAAGCCAATGACATTGCACAAAAATATATCCTGAAATTTAAAGAGTTAATGCCAAAATGACCACCATTTACTTGATCCGGCATGGACAGGCATCTTTCGGGGCAGCCAGTTATGATCAGCTTTCGCCAAATGGGGAACTACAGGCAAAATTGCTCGGTCGTTATTTTGATGAAATTCTGAAAGAAGCACCGTATGTAGTGGCTGGTTCTATGCAACGTCATCAACAGACGGCACAGTTATCTTTAGATGAATGTTTTCCTGAAAGCGAGATTTTGACCGATAGTGCCTGGAATGAGTTTAATCATCAGCAGGTTTTTGCCCGTTATGAACCGCGTTTTAATCAGCCTGAACTGCTTAAGCAGGATGTCTCAGAACATGCCAATCCACGGGATTATCTGAGCAAGATCTTTAGTGGAGCGATTGCTCGCTGGACCTGTGATGATTATCACCATGAATATGATGAATCCTGGCCAAATTTTAAAAGCCGCGTAGAAACCGGTTTGCAGAACTTATGTGATCAGCTTGTGCAAACTAAACCGCGCTATGCAATCGTGTATACCTCAGGTGGCGTCATCTCTGTGGCGGTAGGCAAAATCCTGGGTCTGAGTCCGGAGAAAACTTTCGCTTTAAACTGGGCAATTACCAATACCAGCATTACTACATTGCGTCTGGTCGGAAATGAACCCCAGCTACTCAGTTTGAATGAACATCATTTTATTAAAGCACAGCGTCCAGACCTGCTAACCTGGATTTAAAAATTATTGAAGATAAAACACCTTATAAAATAAAGGGATAGGGTAAAAATATGGCTAAAACGATTTTAATTACTGGTGCAAGTTCAGGGATTGGTGCCGGTATGGCACGTGAATTTGCAAAAAAAGGGTATAACCTGGCGATTTGTGCACGTCGTCTGGAACGTCTGGAAACTTTGAAGCAGGAACTCGAGAGCCAATATGATATTAAAGTCATTGCCAAAACACTGGATGTGACCAATTATGATCAGGTTTTTGAGGTTTTCCGTGCCTTTAAAGAAGACTTTGGCACCATTGACCGGATTATTGTCAATGCCGGTGTAGGTGAAGGCCGCCGGATTGGTAAAGGTAATTTTGCGATCAATAAAGCTACTGTTGAAACCAACTTTATTTCTGCATTGGCACAATGTGAAGCTGCAGTGGAAATTTTCCGCGCACAAAACTCCGGTCATCTGGTGATGATTTCATCGATGAGCGCAATGCGTGGTATGCCAAAACACTTGACTGCTTATGGCGCAAGTAAGGCTGGGGTTGCACATCTGGCTGAAGGCATTCGTGCTGAGCTAATTGATACACCAATTAAAGTCACGACCATTTTCCCAGGCTATATTCGTACTGAAATTAATGAAGGCGCGAAAAAATTACCATTTGAAGTGGATGAGAAAACGGGTTCACGTTTATTGGCAGAAGAAATTGAGAAAGCGCCAGTCAAAGCCTATGTACCGAAATGGCCTTGGTTGCCACTCGGTCTGGCAATGAAAGTATTGCCGCTAAAATTAGTCAATAAATTAGGTTAAAACTTCAATTTAAAAAAGCTCCATTCGGGGCTTTTTTACTTTTTAGTATTCAAAATTTTGGATAAAAGTAGGTAGGATAATTCTGGTATCGGATCTAAAGGTATTATAAATTATTAAAATAATTAGTTAATTCACTAAAAGTCATTAACACTTTGATGATGAATAAATTTTATTTATATATAAAAATTAAAATTCTATCAGAATAGAAATAATTAAATTTTTAAGAAGAGAATTTTTAGACGACAAGTTTTATAGAAAATACTCCTTATTTTTCTGCTTTATTCTTGATCTTGAAAAAATTACTAAAACTGCCCAAAACTTGGACATACTCGCTGCGAAAGTGGAAAGATAACTTCTCTTTTTTATAAATTCCTTTAATGTACAACTGTTCAGAAATCAAAGGTTGTCCATATGTCTACATCTTCGGATATGACTGACCAACAGCGAATCTCTAAGGTCAGAAATATCGTTACACAGGCCGGGGAAGAAATACGTACCCGTTATCCTATACTTAAACATCAGAATTTCATTGGTGCGAGTATTTTAGGTTTTGCCTGGACGGGGATGATCGCATGCGCATTGGCATATGGATATGGTTATCTTTCTGCGTGGTTCACCATTCCCCTAATTGCAATTTTTGCTTCACTGACACATGAATTAGAACATGACCTGATTCATTATATGTATTTCAAAAAAACACCTTGGGCACATCATTTAATGTTGGCTTTAGTGTGGCTGGCTCGTCCAAATACGATTAGTCCATGGGCTCGCCGACGCATGCATTTGCATCATCATAAATATTCAGGCACTGAATATGATCTTGAAGAACGTGGCATCAGTAATGGTATGCCATGGGGGATTCGCCGCATACTAGTGATCAGTGACCAGTTGATGTCGGTCTATTTACGTCCTTTTCAGATGTTTAAAATGATTCATCTTTTTATGGAAAAACAGCCTGAAAAAGAACGTAAAGTTGCCATGATTTCTCAGCTATTAGGCTTCTTGCCATTACGCTTGATTTATTATGGTCTGTGCTATTTATTTGTAGTCTTTCATGTAGGCAATGCCGTTGCACCAATCTTTGGTTATGAAATGCTTTGGTCGGAAAGTATCATCGAAGCTATGCCGCTCGTGAATTTCTTGGCAGTAATTTGGATCATTCCGAATTTTATCCGTTCTTTTAGCCTGCAATTCGTTAGCTCCAATATGCATTATTATGGTGATATTGATCCACGCGATGTCATCAAGCAGACTCAGGTACTGAATCCATGGTGGATGGTGCCATTCCAGTTATTTTGCTGTAATTTCGGTTCAACTCATGCGATCCATCATTTTGTGGTCAAAGAACCCTTTTATATACGTCAGTTGACCTCTAAAACGGCGCATAAAGTCATGAAAGAAGTGGGTGTACGCTTTAATGATATTGGGACGTTCAAGCGCATGAACCGCTGGAATGATCATAAAGTTTGATATATCAGCCACATTAAAAAATCCCGTTAAACGCCGGGATTTTTTTATTTTGCTAGTTAAAGTTACGTGAATATTCATTAAAAATGACTGCTGAGGTATTACTCGTAATCCATAAATTGCAGTAAAATTAATCATATCTTTATATAAATTAGTCCATTATGTTGCTCAAAGCTGCCACTATCGCCTTAATTCCCGCGCTCGTAATTCAGGGTAACCGTGTCAAAAAAAATACGATAAAACTTCCAGAACCAGAGGGTGCACGTGAAGGCCAAACAGGAACAGGCAAAAAACTTTCATTACTGATTGTGGGTGATTCAGCAGCAGCAGGGGTCGGGGTAGATCATCAGAATGATGCCTTACTTGGCGCGATTCTGAATGAGCTAAAAAATGACTTTGAAATTGAATGGAAGTTACAGGCAAAAACGGGCGATACCACCTCAAAGGTCATTCGTACTTTAGACCAGATTGAAGCTAAATCCTATGATGTGGTCGTGACTTCAGTCGGCGTGAATGATGTGACTAAGCTCATGCCTGCCGATGTCTGGATCAAGAAGCAGGAACAGTTTTATGGCAAAATCCAGCAAAAGTTTAATCCAAAACTGGTCATTGCAGCCGGTGTTCCTCCAATGAATATGTTCCCGGCTTTACCGAATCCTTTGGCCTGGTTATTTGGTCAATATGCCAAACACATGAACCAGCAGCTGGAAAAATTTGTGAACAAGCAGATCAACATGCAATGGATTGAATATGATATTGAAAAATATCGGGCCATGAATTTACAAATGGCCAAAGACGGTTTTCATCCAAGTAAGGAAGTTTATACACTTTGGGGACAAGAAGTTGCTAGCAAGATCCGTCAGGCATTCTAAAATAACTGAAATACCTGAATCTGGAACAGTTTATGTCGGATATTGAAACCCATCCATTACCGCCATTTTTACCGCCCAATGCCAAATTACTGATGTTGGGCAGTTTTCCGCCACCCGCAACGCGCTGGAAAATGAATTTTTATTATCCGAATTACCAAAATGATATGTGGCGGATATTTGGATTAATTTTCTTTAAAAATAAAGATTACTTTTTGGACTTACCTAATAAAAAATTTCAGGAACATCTAATCCGTGAGTTTCTAACTGAAACGGGGATTGCGATTTTTGACAGTGCTTATCAGATCCGACGCCTGAAGGGAAATGCTTCCGATAAATTTCTAGAAATTGTAGTACCAACCAATTTGCAGGATCTATTAGGGAAAATGCCGGACTGCAACCACATCATGACTACAGGCGACAAGGCCACAGATACTTTGATGCTCTCTATGCCTGAAGGTACGTTGAAACCCGGTATAGGTGAGCCAACACAGGCACATTTTCTTGGCCGTGACCTGTATCTATACCGGATGCCATCTTCATCCCGGGCTTATCCTTTGGCTCTGGATAAGAAAGCAGATAGTTACCGGATGATGTTCGAGCATGTCGGTCTAATTTGAGTTATGAATAAATATAAATATTAAGTATATTTATGAAATAAGCTTACTTTTAGAAAGTATTTAAGTATTTTCTACCTGCATATTGGGATATTCGACCCAGCGATAATCCTTAACTTTAATATCCCGAACATGATGAAAGCTGGACCAGATCAGTTTGCTACCTTTACTCCATTTTAATGTAGAGATACGAGATTCAACTTTCTCAATCTCTTCCGCTGTTGCAGGACGTAAAGAGCCAATCTCTGCATATAAACGTACACCGGGATAATGCTTAAATTTTCCCTTGAACATGGAACTTAACCAGAACAGTTTGCTGCTATTCACAGCCTGAATGCAGGCAAGTGGCTGATGCTGTAAATTTTCAGAGAAGGTGGTGGAGTAAGTATCAAAAAAGAAACCTGTACTAGACTGCTGATCCAGAAAGACAGTTCCGATCGGAGTAATACTAGGAAAGCCTCGGGGATTGACGGTTGCGATCGAACAATGCATTGCTGCACGCTGCGCATCTGCAACAACTTGACGGATATTTTGCCATTCAGAAGGGGAAATCATGATGTTTTCTCTTTATTATTTTAATCAAGCTTAATCTGTATGTCTAAAATAGGCATTGCCATAAAAATATTCAGGCAAGGGCAATTTAACCAATTAAATATATTAGGTAAATTCCCTGTAAACGAAAAAGAGCCGATATGGCTCTTTCAAATTTTAGAAATGGAAAAATGAATTAACCATCATATTCCACATAATCCCACAGGTTTAAGCGCGCTTTAATTTCTTTGCGGATATTCGGCAACATCGGGAGTAATGTCCCGTCAATCCATAAACTTAAAGCTTGTGCAGAAATCAGTTGCTGTTGTTCATCGACCAGTTGCGCGCCTTTAACCATCACCAGTGTTTCTTCAGAAGCTTCGGTTTCAACACCTTTGAATAGCACCTGTAATTCATAACCGGTATCCTGAATCAGCCATTCCAGTTCGACCTGGATATTCTGATTAGATTTAAGTACGACCTGACCTTCGACCAAATCCGAATCAGACAGGCAGTCATGTTCAACCCGTATTTTGGCTAAAAACCATTCTTGTTGAGACAGATCCTGCAAGGTCTTAACAGGGGTGAGAATATCACTGAGTTTAAACTGACGACTTAAATCAAAAAATTGCATGGGAGTGGAAAGCGAAAATTCGCAAAATACTGGAAAAGTGTAATTTTAGAGCAATCAACGGAATAGGTAAAACCTTTGTAGGTATTGATCTGATTAATATATAAGAAATAAGCTGAAAAATATAAGTATAAAAACCCGATTTAGAGATTTAGTCAATTTTATATTGTTCAGCTTATCACCAATAAAGATTTAAAATATCCAAAGCCAACTATCAATTAAGGAAAAATCACATTAAATGTAATTTGATTGCAATGTATCTGTCATTACATTAACCATTCTCCCGGGAATTTTGTTGCCAGATTCATCATATAACGCTGGAACTGTGTCGTTTCAGGGTCATGATTATGCTGAATGACTGAACCATTTTTTTGGTGTTCCAGCCAAATGATCTCACCCTCTTTATCTAACTTCAGTTGATAAGCCATTCTGGGTAAATACTGGTTTAAGGACTTGGTAATTTCATCTTGAAGTTGATCGGATTCAATCACCAGACCGACTTCAGTGTTTAAATAGGCAGAGCGTGGATCAAAGTTAAAGGAACCGATAAATACCATGCCATCCAGATCAAAGAATTTAGCATGTAGACTGGAGCTGTTCTTATTTTTGGCCGGAATAATATTACCGGTCATAATTTCATACCAGGTCCGTTTTGGCCGTTCAATATAAGGTTTGAATTCCCAGAGCTCGATTCCATTCTTGAGCAGCTGTTTACGGTATTGCTGATAATAGGCATGAACCAAAGCAACATCATTTGCTTGGAAAGAATTGGTTAAAATTCTGATTTTGACACCCTGTTGGGAACGTTTACTTAAATAATCCGCACCTTCCTGAGTAGGAATGAAATAAGAAGAAACCAATTCCAGGTGGTCTTTGGGTTCACCCATGAGTTCCAGCATATGGGTATAAATATAATCGCCATTCTGGGCGCTACGACGAACCTTGGAAGGGGCATCGGCAACAAAATAGGCATTTCCCCATTTGATCGGGCGCTTTCTCAGTTGTTCATCAATCTGCTGCTCCGCAATACCGACTCGGCGTTTCAATTCATTTTTATCGACTTCATCTTCTTTAAATTCAGTTCTTAGTCGTTTTAAAAGTTGTGGATTACCCGAATCATTTAGAACTTGTCGGATATCATAGCTCAGATCATCGTTCCAGAATTTGATAAAGGTTTGATTCGCATCGTGTGCTGGCTTTCCGGCAAAGAAAATATCAACATCGCTAAACTGAAAATCCTTACTGGCATCAAAATATTCACTACTGATATTCCGACCACCTGTGACCGCTGCCGTACCATCCGCAATAATAAGTTTGTTATGCATACGCGGATTAATATATTTCATACGGAATCCGTAATCCAGGGCACGCAATTGACGGAATTTATAAGGATTAAATAGTCGGACTTCGAAATTAGGATGCTGGGCTAAGGCCAGCAACTTATCATCCAGTTGAGTCCCGTTCTGGTCATCAATCTGAACCCGAACCTTCACGCCACGGTCTGCGGCTTTTAATAATTGGGAGAGGATCATGTTGCCAATATAGTCATCTTTCCAGATGTAATATTGCAGGTCGAGATGGTATTTGGCTTGATTAATCAGATATAACCTTGCCGCCATACTCATAAAACCGTCATATAAAGGCAGATAAGCCGTTTTCCCTTCCTGAATCTGTGGCAGTTGTTCCTCTCTGATCCAGTGGGTCGATTGTACTGGAGTAATAGCTTCTTCTTTTGCTGTATTGGGAGCTAATTCACAGCCAGAAATAGTCAGGCTAAAAACAAAAATACTTAAACATGTAATTGACGAGGGCTTAGTCATTGATGTTCCATTAGTTATAGGGGTTTTATTCCTCAACTAGTGATGTTAATGGTTGAATCTCCGAATAGAAAGAGGTTACTGTTAACCATCTGTAAATCAGTAATAAAAGGATCGTTTTACATGAAATCACGTGCAGCGGTTGCATTTGGCCCAGGTCAGCCATTAGAAATTGTGGAAGTAGATGTTGCTCCACCAAAAGCAGGTGAAGTACTGGTAAAAATTAGCCATACTGGCGTATGTCATACCGATGCATTTACCTTGTCTGGTGATGATCCGGAAGGCGTATTTCCAGCCATTTTAGGCCATGAAGGCGCGGGTGTGGTCGTTGAGGTAGGTGAAGGCGTGACGAGTCTGAAACCGGGTGATCATGTGATTCCACTTTACACAGCAGAATGTGGTGAATGTCTGTTCTGTAAATCGGGTAAGACCAACCTGTGTGTAGCGGTTCGTGCGACTCAGGGTAAAGGTGTAATGCCAGATGGAACTACCCGTTTTTCTTATAATGGCCAGCCGATTTATCATTATATGGGCTGTTCAACGTTCTCTGAATATACAGTCGTTGCAGAAGTTTCTCTGGCGAAAATTAACCCTGAAGCTAACCATGAGCAAGTGTGTTTATTAGGCTGTGGCGTGACTACAGGTATTGGTGCAGTACATAACACTGCTAAAGTACAGGAAGGCGATAGCGTCGCTGTATTTGGCTTAGGCGGTATCGGTCTTGCAGTTGTACAAGGTGCTCGCCAGGCCAAAGCTGGTCGTATTATTGCCGTGGATACCAATCCAGATAAATTCGAACTGGCTAAACAGTTTGGTGCTACTGATTTTGTGAATCCGAAAGACTATGACAAGCCAATTCAGCAAGTGATTGTGGAAATGACCGGTTGGGGCGTAGACCACTCTTTTGAATGTATTGGTAATGTCGACGTAATGCGTTCAGCACTAGAATGTGCACACCGCGGCTGGGGTCAGTCTGTGATTATTGGCGTAGCAGGTGCAGGTAAAGAAATCTCAACTCGCCCATTCCAGCTAGTCACAGGCCGTAAATGGATGGGTACGGCATTTGGTGGTGTTAAAGGTCGTTCTCAATTACCGGGCATGGTTGAACAGGCCATGAAAGGTGAAATTCAGTTAGAACCATTTGTGACACATACGATGCCATTAGAACAGATCAATGAAGCCTTTGATCTGATGCATGAAGGCAAATCGATCCGTAGCGTGATTCATTTTGATTAAAATGATTTAGCGATTTAAACTTCATAAAGGCCGGTAAACACCGGCCTTTTATTTTAATAATTAAAATATATCAGATACATTTGCCTATCAAAGCACCACAGAGCTTTACCTAAAAAACACAAGGCTTCTAAGGTCATTACATGCCAGATGCTTATAGTGAATAGAAGCGTATCGATAGACGCGATTAAAACCATGTTTAAGAATCATTTTAAAGAATAAGGATAAGCTCTATGTCGAATGATAGATTTGATCGTATTAAAAATTCTCCTAAAGATGTCCGTGATGATTTAAATGCCGATCCAATTAGCGGCGAGCCAGGTGCACATCCTATTGGCACAGGCGTAGGTGCCGCCGGTGGCGCAGCTGCAGGTGCAGCGGTCGGTGCAGCAGGCGGTCCGGTCGGTGCAGCAGTAGGCGGTGTTGTTGGGGCAGTGGTCGGTGGTCTCGCAGGTAAAGGCGTAGGCGAAGCTGTGAACCCGACTGAAGAAGCAGCATTCTGGCGAGATAATGCCGTTGAAACCCCTTATTATTCAGATGCCCGTACCACGTATAGCGATTTAGATTACGATCGTGACTATGATGCGGCCTATCGTGTCGGTTATGAAAACCGTGGAGCATATGATGCCAATACCCGTTTTGAAGATGTAGAAAGCGATCTGAAAGTAAAATGGGAACAGGCAAAAGGCCAGTCACGTCTGAACTGGGAACAGGCAAAATTTGCAGTACGTGATGCATGGAATCGCGTAACCCGTTAATTGCAAATGCCAAAACCAAGATCTAATATGCTCTTGGTTTTAAGGAAATGGGCAAAGTCTGCTGACCGTCACGACTTTGTCCATTATTAATATCTGAAAGGTTAGAATTCTAGGGCAATAAGTAAAAGTATAAATACTGATAAATATTTTTTTATATTTACTACTTGTCAAAACTGGATAGAGCGCGTATTTTAATTTCAGATTCACATTTTTATGAAAGACATAAACATGTTAAAGCAACCTATCATTTCAAACGCTTATTTTTATTTCTGGCAGTTTAGATAATTGCCTGAATGCGTTTGGGCAATGAAAAGGTTGCCCACCAGTTAATACCTGATCGGCAACCCTGATCAGGTTTTTTTATGCATGTGATTTAACAATTTTTTGGAGACAGCCATGACAAACTTTAACTATTCATACTTTAGCAACTTTTATTGGTCTTACTTTAGCCAGTTAATGACGCTTTCGACATCTTCGATTAGACCCATAACGCTCAAATAAAAGTTTGGACTGATTGCCAGTCCCAGGATTTAAAGTCATGAATATTGCACATACATCACAACAACATCAAACAGAAACCATTTTAGCTTTACCACAGCAGCTTAAGCAGCAATTGCCACTGTCTCCGCAATTGGCTGCACAAATCGCTGAACAGCGTCAAATTATTCAAAATATTTTAGAGGGTAAAGATCACCGTTTAATGGTGATTACCGGACCATGTTCCATTCATGATGAAGCTTCCGCACTGGAATATGCAGAAAAATTAAAACAGCTTCAGGAACAGGTTTCTGATCAAATTTTCCTGGTTATGCGGGCTTATATTGAAAAACCACGTACCACCGTAGGCTGGAAAGGCTTCCTGTATGACCCAGAACTCGATGACTCATCCAATATTCAATTGGGTCTGGAAAAATCTCGTGCACTGTACCTAAAACTGATTGGCATGGGCCTGCCGATTGCCTCAGAGATATTAAGTCCAATGGCGACAGCGTATTTCGATGATCTATTGGCATGGGGTGCGATTGGCGCGCGTACCAGTGAATCACAAATTCACCGTGAAATTTCCAGCCATATGCCGTACAGCATCGGTTTCAAAAATGGGACAGATGGTTCGATTCAAATTGCTCTTGATGCTATTCAGTCAGCTTCCAATCCACATCAGTTCATGGGCATGAGCCAATCGGGTCTGCCGTGTATCCTGAGCTCAAAAGGGAATCCAAAAGCACATTTGATCCTGCGTGGTTCAAATAGTGGTCCGAACTACCAGTTGTCTGAAATTGAAAAAATTAAAGCGAAACACTCAACCGATTTGCCGGCCCTGGTTATTGATTGCAGTCATGGCAATAGTTCAAAAAACCCAATGCTACAACCTGAAGTGCTGGAGCAGATCGTCGCTGAACGTTTGCACAGCAATGTGCGGGGTGTAATGCTCGAAAGTCATTTGGTTGATGGCAATCAGAAAATCTCTGAAGATATGGTTTACGGCCAGTCAGTGACTGATGGATGTCTGGGCTGGACAAAAACCGAGCAATTATTGTTAAATATGGCTGATTCACTGCGATGCGAAAGTTTAAAGCGTAGCGCTTAAACTCACGATCTTATCTTTCCTCAATTCGTTGAGGAAAGATAAGAGGAAAGATATTATGATCGGATATGGTTGTTCAGAAGTATTTTTCTAAATGCTGAAAGCAACAATTCGATATTTTGAAAATTAAAACAATGAGTATTAAAACGATTTTAAAAATTGAATAAAAAATAATTAATTTAAAAAACAAACAATAACAAAAATTATTAGAGATCAGCCTGACACTGTTTTTAAACAGCGGATGAGTAATGATCCTAGGAAGCTTGCTATGTATACAACTGAATTGCTCGATGAAGCACGTAAATTTATGCACCATATGCTGACCAAAGTCGTTGAATATGGTGGTTCCGATCTTTTTATTACAGCTGATTTCCCGCCCAGTATCAAACAGCAAGGGTTAATGAAACCGTTTGGCCAGCAGAAACTCACAGCCGATAAGACCCGTTTGTTTGCTTATGCCTTGATGAATGAGCGACAGATTCAGGAATTTGAATCGGTGATGGAATGCAATTTTAGTATTAGCATCCCGGGCGTGTCGCGTTTCCGGGTTAATGTCTTCCAGCAACAGCACAATGTAGGCATGGTGATTCGAATCATTACGACAGATATTCCAAGCTTTGAGCAGTTAGGCTTACCAGCTTCATTGCAACAGGTCATCATGCAGAAACGTGGTTTGGTGCTGGTAGTTGGTGCAACGGGTGTCGGGAAATCGACTACATTGGCAGCCATGATTGATTATCGTAATACGCATACTGAAGGGCATATTATTACGATCGAAGACCCGGTGGAATATGTCTATCAGCATAAAAACTCGATGATCACCCAGCGTGAAATTGGTGTAGATTGCGTTTCCTGGCACAATGCACTGATTAATACCATGCGGCAGGCACCTGACGTTATCGTGATTGGCGAAATCAGGGATACAGACAGTATGGAGCATGCAATTGCCTTTGCTGAATCTGGCCATTTATGTCTTGCAACACTCCATTCTAATAATGCCGATCAGGCACTGGACCGGATTATTAACTTCTTTCCAGAAGAACGCCGTAATCAGTTACTGCTAGATTTATCAGCTAATATCAAAGCCGTGATTTCTCAGCGGCTAATTCGCACTGAAGATGGTAAAGGTCGTCGGGCTGCGGTAGAAATTCTGCAAAATACTCCTTTAGTTTCTGACCTGATTCGTAAAGGTGAATTCCATGAACTTAAAACGATTATGGCTCGTTCGCGGGAACTGGGCATGCAAACCTTTGATCAGGCATTATTTGATTTATATAACCAAGGCATTATTTCTTATGAAGAAGCCTTGCGTAATGCAGACTCCAGCAATGAATTACGTTTGCAAATCAAGCTGAAGAGCAGTCGTATTAATCCTGTTTTACAGGCAGAAAATGCCCAGATTTCACTTCTGGAACAGTCCAGATCGCGTGCACTTTCTCCTGATTAATCTTGGCTTTTTAATAAACAGACTACTATTCAGTTCAATAGAACTGAGTCATAAATCTTCTTTAATGGTGGCTTTTAAGCAAGGCAGTTTTAGGCCACCTATCTAATTTTTTAATTTTATCCTTACTTGCCTGGTGAATTCAGTTTCACCGTCTTGCATTTATCCTGAATATGATCTTTTTCATTGTAATATTCTTTTAAAATGAAATAGGTTTTAAAAGGCAATATATGTCTACTTAATTGATATTTAATTGAACTACATCACATAATATTCCAAAAATATTTTCTTTATAAATCAAATCTGTTTGAGGCTTTAAAAAAAACGCTGCACAATAAAAATCAAATGATATTGGCATGAATCAAGCATTTAAATTCATGTAATTGTGTATTTCCAGGGGAAGAGAATGTTCACGGCAGAACTGTTGGACGAAGCAAAAAAATTCATGCATCACATGCTGACCAAAGTAGTGGAATATGGGGGCTCAGACTTATTTATTACCGCAGATTTTCCACCGAGTATTAAACATCAGGGCTTAATGAAGCCCTTTGGACAACAAATTCTTACTGCTGAAAAAACCAAACTGTTTGCTTATAGCTTGATGAATGATAAACAGCGTCAAGAGTTTGAAGCTGAACTAGAATGTAACTTCGCGATTACTGTACCGGGTGTATCGCGCTTCCGGGTAAATGTTTTTGTACAACAGCTTCAGGTCGGGATGGTAATCCGGACCATTACGGCAGAAATTCCAAATTTCCAGAAACTGAAATTACCAGAATCATTGAAACACGTGATTATGGAAAAACGCGGTCTGGTACTGGTTGTAGGAGGAACGGGTTCAGGTAAATCGACCTCTCTGGCAGCAATGATTGACTACCGCAATGAAAATTCGGCGGGGCATATCATTACCGTGGAAGATCCGGTGGAATATGTACATAAACACAAGAAATCCATGATTACTCACCGTGAAGTTGGAGTCGATTGCCATTCCTGGCACAATGCGCTGAAAAATACCTTGCGTCAGGCCCCCGATGTAATTCTGATCGGTGAGATTCGGGATACCGAAACCATGGAACACGCAATTGCCTTTGCTGAAACCGGACATTTATGTTTGGGTACACTGCATTCCAATAATGCTAACCAGACTTTGGACCGGATTATTAACTTCTTCCCGGAAGAACGCCGTAATCAGTTATTAATGGATTTATCTTCGAATATGAAGGCGATTATTTCCCAGCGTCTGATTCGTACTCAGGATGGAAAAGGGCGTCGGGCTGCAATTGAAATCATGTTAAATACACCTTTGATTTCTGATCTGATTCTAAAAGGTGAGTTTCATGAGCTGAAAGCCATTATGGGCAAATCTCGTGAACTGGGCATGCAGACTTTCGATCAGGCCTTATTTGACCTGTATAACGAGGGTGCGATTTCTTATGAGGAAGCATTGCGTAATGCTGATTCGACTAATGAATTACGTTTACAGATCAAGCTGAAAAGCAACCGCCAGGATAATCCTGCTGCTGGAGAAGCAACACAATTCACGATGATGCAAGAACCGAAAGCTGAAGAAAAAGAACAAGAAAATACTTCAGCATCTGAATAAATACATCTTCGTATCAGAATTAAAACAGGCAGTTCATCTGCCTGTTTTTTTATTATATTTAGATATTAACTTGTATTAGGCAGTCTTAACTTGAACGACCAGTTTAAAGTAAACAATACTGCATAAGGTGAGTAAACTACAGAGAATAAAGGCGAACTGATAACTATAAGTCGCAATAAGCGCCCCAATCAGTAGCGAACCGACCGCAATTCCTACATCATAGAAGGTATAAAAGGTCGAAGTAGCATAACCAATCCGATGTTTCGGTGCACGTTGAATGGCCACTGTCTGGATGCAAGGTTGTGCGCTACCAAAACCGACACCAATCAATACCGCAGCCAGTAAGAATCCCCATAAAGTCTGAATCTGACTCAGTAAAAAGAGTCCTAAACTAAATACTAATAGCGCAGGATAAATCACATATTGTGGGCCTTTGCGGTCGTAAATTTTTCCGGTAATTGGGCGCAAACTCATCATGGAAATAGCGAATACGACAAAGAATAAACTGGCATAAGCCATCAGATTTTTACTGGCAGCAAAAGGCGCGATAAAAGACATGATACTGGCATAAGAGAAGGAAGTCAGAGCAGCGAGTACCGCAACAGGCAGCGCTTTCTTTTCTACAACATCAGACAACGCCAGTCCTTTTTTATCAGGAATAGTTTGAATGATGTTCTCAGACTCTTTGACCGGAATCATTAAGCAGAAAGCAAATCCGATAAAAACTAATGCAATCAGCAATGTTGTGATCTGAAAATAAGACCAGTATTCAATCAGACTTAAGCCAATCAGTGGCCCTAAAACAATGCCCAGATTGACTGACATGACGTAATAGCCCATGCCTTCGCCTTTACGCTGTTCTGGAATAAACTGATTCACTACAGGAACACAGACGGTAGTCAAAATACTAAACCAGATCCCATGCAAAAAACGGATGATAAATAAGGTCGTCAACTGATCGGCAAGCAGGTAGGCTAGGGAAAATAGACTGAAAAAGATTCCAGAAACAATCAGAGTTTTACGGATACCCAATTTCTCAATAATCAGGCCGCTAAATGGTCGTACAGCAATCGCTGAAATCATGAACAAGGTCATGGCCAGACCAGCTTGGGCTAAGTTTCCGCCTAATTCTTTCAGAATATAAATCGGTAAAATCGTGGTTTGTGCAAAATAGAAAATAAATAAAAACAGGTTATTGGCCAGACACAGCACAAAAGGCTTGGTCCATAAAGGCAATAGATTGGATTTCATAATTTTCCTAAATTGATCTATAGGGAAATGCTACGGTGAACATGAATATTATTTTTATAAAGCAGCCTGAGCTATCTGATGCGAGTGATAGCAGGTACAGCAAAGACTTTAAGAAAAATGTGTGAAAAATACAATAAAATTCCGATATAAATACATTGTATTTGATGGTGAGCTTTAAATACGAAGTTTTCAATGCGTAAAAAAATCAGCCCGCAGGCTGATTCTTATTTTTCATGTCAAATCGAAGTGGCTTATAGGCCAGCTTCATATTCTGTTTTAGACAATAGCTTTTCTACATCTGCCATATTGTCCGGTTTGATTTTATAGATCCAGCCTTTGCCGTACGGGTCATCATTAATGAAGTCAGGATCATCTTCAAGCGCAGCATTGATTTCAACCACTGTACCAGAGACAGGTGCATGAATATCAGAAGCGGTTTTTACTGATTCAACCACGCCAGCCTGTTCGCCCGCAGTAATATGTGAGTCAAGATCTGGTGCTTCTACATAAACCAGATCACCTAATGCATCCTGTGCATGGTCGGAAATACCGGTCACAACAAGATCACCCTCAATGCGTACCCATTCATGTGTACTTGCGTACTTTAATTCTGAAGGATGATTCATTGATAACTCCCTAAAAATCTTAAGATCATTTTTGATATGTTTTATACATTCTTTTTGGTCAAAACAAAAGGTTTATCCATGCTTATAAATAAGGATCTTTACGCCAGTTGCTCGGGCTACGACCACTCCAGCGCTTAAACGCCCGACTAAAATTGGCCACATCACTATAGCCAAGTTCATCAGCGATCTGCTCCAGAGTAAAGTCTGTACGGGATAATAAGGAAGTGGCATGCCGATAGCGCACTTCATCCACCAGCGTCGAAAAAGAAGTACCTTCAGCGGCCAACTGACGCTTTAAGGTTCGATCTGACATATGCAGGCGTTCAGCTACGCTTTCAATACTCAGATAATGCTGTTCGGAATGAGTCAGAATATCCCGCACCCGCATGGCAATCCGGTGCCGTTCACCAAGTGCCGATAATTCAGCTTCACACTGGTTAATCGCAATCTGGCTAGCAATCGGATCAGCGTGTACCAACTTGTTCATCAGGTAGCTTTTATCAAAGCTTAAAATTAAATGCGGCTGTTCAAAACGGAACTGATGCGTAGGAAATTTCGCCATGAAGCGCTCAAAACCTTCCGGTTTTTTGAAATCAAAGTCGATTTCACCGGTTGCATCGTTAACCCCGGTAATGGCTTTGGCCATACTGATCAGGCCAATCATCAGGGCAATTGAAATTTCGGTGCGAAGCGGTTCCAGCTGAATATCAGTTTGCAACTGTACGGTTGCCTTAGCGCCAAAGGTCGAGAAAAATAGCTGCAGGAAGGGTAAACGTAACTGAATGAATCGGTTCGCTAGCACCAGAGCTTCGGTAATATTATTCGCCGTCATGATGGCATAACCGATAAAGCCATGAATCGAAATCCGCATCTGGGTACCTAAGTGATAACCCAGTGTCGGTTCACCAGTGAGCTTCAGGGCATGCTTGACCAGTTCATTGGCCACAGGGGTCGGAATACGGTAATCAGGATCTGCCAACTGTTCACTGGTCAGGCCAAAAGGCTTAAAAAGCGACTCATTATTATACCCCCAGCGGGAAATGACATCGAGAAGCAAGAGACCGTATACACCTGGAATACCTTGGTCTTGGCGTGGAGCTATTGTTTTCATGCGCGATCCGTTGCACTCATTCAAATTTTTTTATTTTCACTTCATATTGGCATGAAAAAGCCATTTTCTTGATAAAAATTGTTGGACAAAGCTGTGGCAATTTCCACAAGCAGATTTTAATCAACTTAAAGCAGAGTAGCTCAACTTAAAGTTGGAAATCAATGTAAACCAGAGATATTTTAGGGATTTAATTTTAAGCCTACAGATTTCTATTAATTCAGAATAGGGCTGTTTTTTGAATAATCTGGAATTTAAAAATGCTTGTGGAATAGTTGATATTCCCATAAAAGCAAACCGAAGCATGGCTATTCAAGTGACTCAAATAGAATGCTTCGGTTTCTGTTGTAGAGCTTAGCTACTACTGAATAGAGCGATTATGCTTCGTGTAAGTTATCAGTTTTGGCATGTTGCTGTACCAAGAACCCGCCGGTTTGACGCTGCCATAGCTGCGCATAGATTCCGTTTAAGGCCACCAGTTCATCATGCGTACCTTGCTCGGCAATTTTACCTTGATCCATCACAATCAGACGATCCATCTGCGCAATGGTAGAAAGACGATGCGCAATGGCAATAACCGTTTTACCTTGCATCAAATCATCCAGACTATTCTGAATAGCCGCTTCAACCTCAGAATCCAGAGCACTGGTGGCTTCATCCAGAATCAGAATCGGCGCATCTTTCAAGAATACCCGGGAAATGGCAATACGTTGGCGCTGTCCACCAGAAAGCTTCACGCCACGTTCACCTACATAAGCGTCATAGCCTCTACGGCCACGCAAATCAGTCAGATTCGGAATAAATTCTTCTGCTTTGGCCTTGCGTACAGCTTCAAACATCTCTTCATCAGTTGCATCTGGACGACCGTATTTTATATTTTCAGCAACGGTACGATGCAGCAAAGACGTATCCTGAGTGACCAGCGCAATATTTTTACGCAGACTGTCCTGAGTGACATCGGCAATATCCTGGCCATCAATCAGAATACGGCCCTGATTCAGATGATAGAAATGCAGTAACAATTGAATCAGAGTTGATTTACCGGCACCGGAACGACCTACGATGCCGATTTTTTCACCCGGACGAATGGTCAGATTAAACTGGTCAATGACCGGTTTTTCATTATAGGCAAAAGTGACATTATCGAATTTAATCTCACCGTGTTTCAGTTCCAGTTCTTTCGCATCTTCTTTGTCTTGAATATTGATTCGACGACCTAGAGTTTTCATCCCGTCCTGAATAGTACCGACATTTTCAAACAGGGCAGAGGTCTGCCACATCATAAACTCGGCAATACTATTCAGCTTTAATACCATCGCTGTGGTGGCTGCAATAATCCCTAGCTGCGCCTGACCTTGCATCCAGAGCCAGATCGCAGTTCCCAGCACACCTGCATATAGCACAACACTCAGCATCAGAATGCTGATTTCGTATTGAGCGCCCAGACGCATCTGTTTATATACCGTAACCATAAATTCCTGCATGGAGGATTTGGCATACTGGCTTTCACGACCCGCATGCGCAAAGAGTTTTACGGTCTGAATATTGGTATAGGCATCAGTCACACGTCCGGTCATGACTGCACGCGCATCCGCTTGTAAGGATGAAATCTTGCTTAATCTTGGAATGAAATAGCAGGCGGCACAAATAAACAAGAATAGCCAGACCATAAGCGGCAGGATGAGTAAGGGTGAAATAGCACCCAAAACAATATTAATCGTGACGAAATAAATCAGCACATAAGCCAACATATCGCCCAAAATGACCCAGAATTCCCGGATCGCCAGCGCCGTTTGCATGACTTTGGCCGATAAACGTCCGGCAAAATCATTATGGAAGAAGTCCAAACTCTGTTTGAGCAATAAATTATGGAAGCGCCAACGCAGACGCATCGGGAAATTACTGTATAAAATCTGATGCTTGATCAGGGACTGGGCACTGGCAAACAGGATATTGGCCAGCAAGATAATACTCAATAAGGTCAGGTTGCTGGCATGTTGATCTAAAAAAGTCTCTGGCTGACTTTGACTCAACCAGTTCACCAGATCACCAATTTTTGAATACAGTAAGGCCTCAAAACTGGCTGCACCTGCGGTACACAATACTAGAATCAGCAAATAACGGCGTACCCCATAAGCTGCTTGCCAGACAAAGGGGAAAAACCTGGTGGGTAAAGGTTGATTCAGGTTTTTGGTGGGATAGGGGTCTACCAGCCGTTCAAGCCATCGAAACATTCACGTACTCTTATCATGTATTTTCTTTGCGAGGATTATAAAGGATTCTGCTTTTTGAAGTCTGAATTTGAGTGAAATTGCCACAAATGTTTAACTAAATCAAACTTTAGGTTGCAGAGCAGAAACTCATGCCAGATTTATGCCAGCTGATATGAAAACTAAAAATAAGAGCTTGAAATCGTTTAAAATACTGAGAATAAAAAAGCCCGAAATAGAGATTATGTCGGGCTTAAGTTAAGAGGTTAGTTTAAGTGATAATCGGAGATGAAGAACTCGCGTTAAAAGATTCTTTAAAATCACTTCCAGAAGGCGCCTGATAAACTTTCAATCCAAATTCCGGAATAATCGCCAGAATATGGTCCATGATATCTGACTGGATATTCTCATACTCTGCCCAAACCGTCGTATTGGTGAAAGCATAAATTTCCAGTGGCAAACCTTCGCTGGTCGGTTGTAACTGACGCACCATCAATGAGAAATCTTTAGCAATACCAGGATGCTGTTGCAGATAAAATTCCAGATAAGCGCGGAACGTTCCTAAATTGGTCAGACGGCGCTGGTTGTATTGTGAATGATGCTGGAGCTGCTGGTTAAACTTCTCTAGTTCTTCTGATTTGGTATTCAGATATTGATCCAGCAGGATAAAATTTTTCAGCTTGTTCTGTTCTTCAGCCGTCATGAAATGTACGCTGGTTTGATCAATATGAATTGAACGTTTGATCCGGCGGGCACCCGCTTCCTGCATGCCGCGCCAGTTTTTAAAGGTATCAGTCACCAGTTTATTGGTCGGAATCGTGGTCACAGTCTTGTCAAAGTTCTGCACAGTCACTGTATGTAATGACATATCAATGACATCACCATCGGCATTTAGGGTCGGCATTTCAATCCAGTCACCAATACGTACCATGTCATAAGATGAAATCTGAACCGAAGCCACCAGTGACAGAATCGTATTTTGAAAGACCAGCATCAGGACAGCGGCCATCGCACCAAAGCCAGCGAGCAAGGTGAATACATCTTTTTTCAGGAAAGTGCCTAAAATCATCAAGCCACAAACAATGAAGATGATCAGCTTGACCAGCTGTAAATAACCTTTAATCGGCTTGTTGCGTGACTTGGGATTGCGCTGATAAATCAGGTTAAAGATATTCAGTAATTCACCGAGCGCCAGAGCAATGGTCAGGAAAATAAATGCCTGAGCACCCATTTGTACAAAAGTTTGTACCTTGTCGGATAAATGCGGGACAGTGGTAATCCCGTTCATGATCACGATTGCCGGAACAATATTGGAAATCCGGCGAATCACACTATGTTCAGCAAAAATCTGATTATTGGCAAAGGGCATTTTGGAAATCAGTTGACGAATGCCGCGTACAACAATCTGTTTGGCAAACACATTGGCAAGGATGGCCAGTAAAATCACAATACTCAGTGAAGATAACATTTCCAGCCATGGGTACTGATCGGCCCAATCTCGAATATTCTGAATAAAATTAAACTGTTCCAACTGATCTTTCTCTTTAACTCAAAAAATTTGTTAGAGTTTATAGGTTTAAACGCAATTTTTTAATCTTGGATAACCTTTTAAAACATATCTTTCTTAGAGGAGGCGAACTTAATCACTATTCAGGCATTTATTTTTTCCTTCAGGTTAATTCAGATTAAATAGATCAATGGAAATTGATTGGTTAATGGCTAGGAAATGTGAAAAATTGATATAACAGCCTAGCTTGTATTTTTTCTAACTTTAAAAAATTAAAAAAGGTCAGAGTGAATTAAAGAATTTGGTATAGCGTTTATTATGTTAGTTCAACATAACTTAATGTTTATTTTACATTTTATATACTTACTTTTTTTAGGGGATAGTGCTAGGATTAAAATCATATAATCTTAATCATTAAAAATGAAAAATCTTCAAATAGTTATAGCACAAGCTTACATTCCTATGAACTGGAACATATTGAGCAATCAATAAGCCATGAAATTAATAACACTATATTAGAGATAGTGGTTAATGATGAATCTTTTGAAAAAATTGATTGTTACTTGTATTCAAAGAAAGATCCGAAAAAAATTCTTAAAAGCTCTATACATTATGTAATAGCACTCTTAGAAAGAGCAAAGTATAGGGTAGAAAAAGTTCAGCAAAATAACGTGAGTCCTTTGCATATCTGCTTATACGTGATTAAGAAAATTGAGGGATTTATTGCATATTTACAGACTAAATTTTAGTTATTAGCGCTTTCATTTAAGGCTCGTTATATGAAATCTGAAGTTTCCAAATAGGATTTGAATTGAGTGAAATTTGCTATCTATTAATACAAGAATATGCAAAAGACAAGCTGACATAGACTTAATGAAACAGATTAAAAAAACCGGCAAGTATGCCGGTTTTTTTATTTATGCTTTTCTTTTAAGGAAAATGTGCTTACCACATTAAATCATCAGGAATCACATAAGCTGCATATGGATCTTCTTCATCAGTAGTTTCTTCATTTTTCTCTGAATTATTCACGATGATAAAGCCTTCCATTTTTGAATTGATACGATCCGCCAAAGCTTTAGGCAGGAAAGCGTAACTCTCATTTTCACGCGCAATCACCAGACTGCCAGCGACCAGCGCATTATAAATCTGCTGGTTGATATAAACTTTCTTGATCTTGCTATCATCAATAAACTGATAACTGATCTCACCATCCGTATCGCGGATTTTATGCTGGTTAATCATCTGCATGATGGCAGCTTTGAGTTCTTTTTCCTGCAACTGGGCTTTTTTCGCCTGTTCAATGGCTTGGTCTTTAGCCAGCTTTTCCTGTTTGTCCTGCTCAATCTTGGCCTTGATTTCGGCTTCTTTACTGTCACCTGTGCGTTTTTCATGTACAGCCTGTTTAGACAGTTTTTTGGCTTTTTTATTATCGACCAAGCCTGCCTTTAACAATTGTGCCTGTAATGCATTTTTAACCATGAGAATTTCCAGAAATTAGTCGTGTTGATGTCGATAACGTAAATAGATCACCCAATAGGTCAGGCTAAGCAGCAGGCTTAACACTGTAGGGACCAGGAATGCATTTAATTTTAAATAAGGATAAATCCAGCTGGCAAGTATGCCACCCACCAAAAAGCCGGCCAGAATCAGCATATGCAGGATCACTTTACGAGATTCTACTACCAGACCACGCAGGCGATAGCCCATAGCCAGACCTAAATCGGTCAGTACACCAGACAAATGGGTGGTCCGGATAATCGCACCTTTATAGTGGCTGACCATGGCATTTTGTACACCCATCGCGACACAGGCCCATAACAAGGCATAACGCGGGAAATAGGGCAATAACAGCCAGCAAATGAATATAAAAAAAGCCACTAGGCTTAAAGGATAACCATACAGGCGTCCCAAGCGAAAGTGACTATTTCCTAAAATCAGCCCGCTATACATCGAGCCAATCACATAACAGAGCGTAACCAGAATCAGATACAAAATCTGGCGTGGTTGCCAGTCCAGCAGCGCCATCGCCAGCATACTGACGTTACCGGTCATATGTGAAACGGACTGATGCAACACGGTCACCAGTCCTAATACATTAATCATTCCGGCATTTACCGCAAGGAAGAATGCACCCAATTGAACCCACGATGGTAAACGCTGTAATGGCATGGCAATATCATTAGCAAAACATCTTGATTCTTCAATATAAAATCAATCTGTAGCGCGGTCTACTGCTGTAGTAAATAAAACATCGGTAGATGAGTTGAGTGCAGTCTCGGTAGAGTCCTGCAATACACTGATCACCATACCAATCGCCACCACTTGCATCGCGATATCTGAAGAAATCCCGAACAGGCCACAAGCCACGGGAATCAGCAATAGTGAACCACCCGCCACACCTGAAGCACCACACGCAGACACAGTTGCTACGATAGAAAGAATTAGCATAGTGGTGAAGTCAACATTAACACCTAAAGTATTTACTGCAGCTAAAGACAACACGGTAATCGTCACTGATGCACCAGCCATGTTAATTGCTGCACCTAAAGGAATTGCTACGCTTGAAGTAGTCTCTTTCACACCTAAGCGTTTTGCCAAGTCCAGGTTTACCGGAATATTGGCAGCAGAACTGCGGGTAAAGAATGCGGTAATACCACTTTCACGTAAGCAGGTAAACACCAGTGGATATGGATTGCGACGGGTAATGAAACCCACCATTAATGGGTTAATCACTAAGGCTACAAATACCATGGTACCCAGCAGAACAGCTAATAAATGCGCATAGCTAGTCAAAGTATCAAGACCGGCTTCGGCAAAAGTCACGGCAACCAGACCAAAAATACCCACTGGTGCAAAGCTGATTACCAGACGAATTACATAATTGATGGCATTGGCAGCGTCATTTAAACAGGTTTTAGTTGTGTGCGATGCATGACGGAAGGCAATCCCTAACGCAATTGACCATGCCAGAATCCCAATAAAATTCGCTTCAGCAATGGCAACCACCGGGTTCGCCACAAAGCTCAGCACCAGATTTTTGAGAATTTCACCTAGGCTGCCTGGTGGCTGTAAATCACCTTGCGCTGCAATATCCAGGAACAATGTGCTTGGAAATAAAATACTGGCGATGACAGCACTTAATGCTGCCAAGAACATGCCGACAGCATACATCAGCATAATAGGTCTTATCGTTGAATTGGTCTGGCCAACCTGGAAATTTGCGATTGATGCAAGAACCAGAATGAAAACCAGAACTGGCGCGACGGATTTTAGTGCCTTAATAAACAGATCGCCCAACAGGCTTAAGGAAGGTGCAGCTTCAGGAAATAATAGAGCCACACCAACACCTAAAATAATGGCGATGATGATTCGGGAGACTAAACTCAGACGCGATAGGGCAGAAAACATAAGGTTGCCTTGTGAAAATTACGAGGGCTAAATGCGAAAAAAATTTGCGTTATTTTATACTTAAATTAAGGATCGCTTAAAATATATTTTTAGATAATATTTAAGTGACTGAAAATTAATAAATAATTAAGATGGTTTTTTATCTTGATCGTATTATTTCCATACAAAATTCTTAGAAATAGCCAGATTTACTGATTGGTTTTTAATCTTTATTTTTTAAATGAATATAGAATTTAAATCAATCATTTCCAGTTATGTTTCAGTTCAATTCTTTGCATGACAGCATGTCTATCATGCAAGGAATTAAAAAATCTTAAATCATATAATGTTGAGGCTTCTCGAAGATTTCCGGAGCCAGATCCTGAATTGCCTGAAAATGGGTTAGATAAATCCGTCCACTCAAATGTGTCATGAGTTTGGAGGCTTGCAAGCGGTCGAATACCGGGCCTTTCACTTCTGCAAAGTGCAGGCGAATATTTAGTTTGGATAATTCAGCATTGAGCTCTTCCAGCGTTTCCAAAGCACTCAAGTCAATCGCACTAATACTAGAGCAGTTCAAAATCACATGCTCTAACTTGTCATTTAAACTTAACTGATTAATCAGATAACCTTTAAGAGTATGCGCATTTAAAAAACTTAGGTTTTCATCAATACGCAGAGATAGAACCCGATCAGAAGTCATCACCTGATGACGCTGGATATTCCGGAAATGCTGGGTGCCTTCGACCAGACCCACGACTGCAATATGAGGGCGGCTGATGCGCCATAGCATAAGAATAAAGGTCGAAATAATCCCGACGATTAGACCGGTAGTAATATCCAGTAATACCACACCAAAAAAAGTAATCCACATGGCAA
The DNA here is from genome assembly GCF_011174875.1 of Acinetobacter sp. GFQ9D191M. NCBI lineage: Bacteria > Pseudomonadati > Pseudomonadota > Gammaproteobacteria > Moraxellales > Moraxellaceae > Acinetobacter > Acinetobacter sp. GFQ9D191M. The sequence goes on along the minus strand of NZ_JAALGV010000021.1, from coordinate 3,112 downwards.
TGCCATCAGCTTTGGAATAACGCCAGGCATCGACGAAAGGCTGGAAATTGACCAGTTTCCAGATAGACACAATAATGGTTGCAGCCAGAATGGTCAGCGGCAGATCCTCAAAGAAGCTGGTAAAAAACAGACTAACCACGACAATCAATAAAGAAGACAATACGCCAGCCAAAGGTGTTTTGGCGCCAGCGTCAGCATTAACCACAGTACGTGACAGACTACCGGTTACAGGAAAGGCGGAACTGATTCCGGCACTGATATTGGCTACACCGAGCGCAATCAGTTCCTGATTACTGTTCAAATTGCTACGCTGCTGTAGCGCCGTTGCCTGAGCAATAGAGAGAGATTCCACAAAACTGATCATGGCAATCATGCTGGCACCCGGTAATAAGGTCATCACCAGTTCCCAGTTCCAGTGCGGGAAAGACAAGGGCGGAAAGCCTGAAGGAATTTCTCCGACCGTTTTAATGCCTTGAACTTTTAAATCCAAAAACAGAACGGCAGCAATACCGAGAAAAACCAGAATCAATGGAACCGCCCGAACCAGAAAATCAGTCGAACCGATCCGGCTTTGTATGGCTTGGGATTTTAATAGTTTTGGCAGATAAACCAGTAAACCGATAGAAAGCAGGCCAAAGATCAGACTCGGAAGATGCAAAAGTGGCAAATATTCAATCAGGCTTTTCACCAGCTCGGGAATATTATTGGCTTTTAAAGGCAAATCCACCAGAAACTTGAACTGACCAAAAGCAATCAATAGAGCCGAAGCAATAATAAAACTCTGAATGACCGGATGGCTGATCAGCTGAATTAAAAAGCCGAAACGGAATACACCTAAAAGCAGGGAAATAATGCCGACCATCAATGCCAATAAAGTTGCCGCTTCAATATAGACCGGAGAACCCACTTCAAATAATGGATTCAGTGTGGCAAAGGTCATCATGGAAATGATGGCTACTGGTCCAATCGATAAGGTCGTACTGCCGCCCAATAAGGCATAAATGATCATTGGTAGAATACTGGCATAGAGTCCCATAATCGGTGGCAAACCTGCCAGCATGGCATAGGCCATCCCTTGGGGTACCAGCATCGCGACGACAATCAGGGCAGCCAGTACATCTGATTTTAATTTCACTGGGCTGTACTGACTTAACCATGACCAGGCAGGGAGTCTATTGAGCAGTCTAGACTTAAAATTTGGCATATACAGGTCTAAATCACAAATATAGATATATTATGCACAAATTCTGCTAAGAAGTCTTAGGATATAAATAGGTGATCATTCACATTTTAAAAAATGAATGAGGGGACAAAGGATCAAGGCAAAAGACTTAAAACTCTCAGTAGAGAAAATTTAAATCAGGCAGATCGCTTTAAAATAAAACAGGACGAATGAGGTAAATTGCAGCTTTAAGCGACTGCTTGATTTACACAGTAGATTTGATAAAGCTTTTTTAACATTTCTACCAGGTTCTGGTCTTTGATCGAATAATAGATCTGTTTACCGTCTCGACGGGTATTTACCGCATCGCTTTTACGCAAAATCATGAGCTGCTGAGACAGGGTTGGCTGTCTGATGTCGGTAATCTCTTCAATTTGAGAGACATTCAGTTCATTTTGGGAGAGATGACATAAAATGAGCAGTCGGTCCGTATTGGCCATTAACTTTAAAATACCGACAACCTGTTGAGCTGAATCCCGCATCGCGGCAATTTCAAGATCGGTTTTCATTTACTATGTCCATTTATACAATTACAGCCCGCGAATTATACGACTCGAACAGCGTGAATTGATGGATAGAAAGCGTGAATTACTATGGTTTTTAATGAATTGTGTTATCAAGAATAGTTATAATTTACTAATTAAAATATAAGATAATTTTATCGTGTTCCGGTTTTTTAGGAAGAAGATGTTTCATTTCAAACTGCTATCGTGATTCCATCTTGTTTCAGGCATCTACAAAGCCGGAAAATGCTTGTATCATGTAAATACATCTTGGCGAATAACATCAAGGATATTCTAATGACTACAGATTCAGCTTTTCCAACACCTGCCAATTTAGGTATCGCGGTTTATAGCAATAATGCAGAGGCAATTGGTAATACCCCTCTGGTTCGTATCAATCGTGCCATTTCAGGCGGAGCGACTGTACTTGCGAAAATTGAAAGCCGTAACCCGGCATTTTCGGTGAAATGCCGTATTGGCGCAGCCTTGATTGCTGATGCAGAAAAGTCAGGTAAATTGAAGCCGGGCATGCACATTGTTGAGCCAACCAGTGGTAATACCGGTATTGCGCTGGCATTTGTAGCAGCGGCTAAAGGCTATGATATTACCTTAACCATGCCATCCAGCATGAGTATTGAACGCCGTAAAGTGGTGAAAGCATTAGGTGCTAATTTAGTACTGACAGATCCAGCCAAAGGCATGAAAGGCGCGGTGGAAGAAGCACAACGTCTGGTGAATGAAAATCCTGAACTGTATTACCTGCCACAACAGTTTGAAAATCCAGCTAACCCAAAAATCCATGAAGAGACGACCGGTCCTGAAATCTGGGAAGCGACTGCAGGTAATGTCGATATTCTGGTAGCGGGTGTAGGTACAGGCGGTACGATTACCGGTATTTCACGCTTTTTTGAAAAAGTGAAAAACAAGCCGATTTATTCAGTTGCTGTAGAGCCTGCTGAATCTGCCATTATTGGTCAGGCAAAACGTGGTGAGACACTCACTCCAGGACCACATAAAATTCAGGGTATTGGCGCGAACTTTATTCCAAAGAATCTGGATCTGGATCTGGTCGATGAAGTGATTGCCATTACCAGTAGCGATGCAATGGAATGGGCACGTAAAACTGCGACTCAAGAAGGCATCTTGGTGGGTATTTCAAGTGGTGCTGCAATGGCTGCAGCTGCGCAACTGGCTGCACGTCCTGAAAATGCAGGCAAAAATATCGTGGTGATTCTGCCAGATGGTGGTGAGCGCTATTTATCTTCAATTCTTTTTGAAGATATTTCTGCTGAGTAAATATTTAACAAATTAGTTTCACTAAATCTCGAAAAAGCCTGAAGTCATCTTTGGGCTTTTTTATTGGACTTTATGTCCCGTCCTGAAATAA
>NZ_JAALGV010000020.1:0-27318 GCF_011174875.1 Acinetobacter sp. GFQ9D191M | reverse complement strand
TAATCTCTTAATGATCTTCTTACTGCTTCGTCAGCAGCAAGCTAGGTCGGCTATATTACTCTCTATCTCTAGAAAGTCAACCAGTAAATCTGATTATTTTTAAACTTTCTTTCTAAAACCCAACTTAACCACTTTATGCTAAGTTACTGTTTTGTCAGAAGTTTTAATCTTCATCACCGCCGATGGATGTGCATTCTACAGTATTTCAGAGGGCTTGCAACCCCCTTTTTCAACAAAAATCATCGTCTGTATATTTATTCATCCAAATTTGTGTTTTTTTCTATTTTATGCTGCATTAATAAACGAAATTAACCATTTTATTTTTATTCTTTTAAGTTCGAGATCATTTTATTTTGAATAGCCGCTTTTTATTTATGCAATATTTAAAAATTCAAACCGAGCATTACTCGTATTACAACGACGGATGCGACGAAACTCAGTAATTTGCTCACTACATGTGTGTCTTCCGGTGATTTCTGGATCCAGATATTCAGCATCAATAGCACTGGGCAGATCAGCAATAATAAAATTGCCGATTGCCATCCTAGCCAGTAACCTACAGATAACAGACTTGGTAACAGTGCAATAGCTCCCATGATGAACAGTGCTTTATGATGAGCCCGCTCAATCATCTGGGATGCAATACCATTACATTGCAGAAAATAACACTGTGTCTGGTATTGAGTTTTTAGTGCCAACTGCATACTGCTCACCACATATAAGCTACCAGCCAGCAAAACACTCGTTACAAATAGAGTTAGCTCCTGCTCTGTCCAGCGCACCCACAGGAAATTTTCCAGAATCATGTCTGCTTGCACCAGCGGAATCAGAAGTACAGGCAGTACAGTTAAAATCAGTAATATAAAAATTCTAGAACTATTTCCTGATTCAAAGAGCTGTCTTATATAAATACGAATTAAATGATGAATCACCTGGGCTTTTGGGTTCAAAGCCATATAAGGCAATACCCATCTCAACTGTAATTCTTTTGCTTTTTGATTTTTCTTTAAAATTTTAGAACAAATACCTATCCCTATGAGCGTAACAAGAATCGTCAATACTTTTGAACCACTCAAGCTCAGTACAACAGGACTAGTAAAAGATAAAATGACACCGATCCAGTTATAGCGAATACGATTCAGCACAGCTAATTGCAATATCACAATCAAACATGCCCATAACCCTATCAGTGAAATATTCAGAGCCAGCAAATACATAGGCCATTGCAATGAGATAAGGAATAAATAAGATGCTATTGGTATAAGCAATTATGCAAAAGTCAGTCATAAGTCTGAGTCCTGCCGAGACAGGCAAGCATTGTAAATACTGACTGGCCAATCCCCCCATTAATGCCAGACGCTGCAATATTATCCAGACTAATGAAATACTCACAAAACTCATCCAAATCAATACTGCATCCTGCCAGGCACTGCCATTGAGTAGATGCATTAAGGGTTTTGCCATCGCAAATAGTAGCGCCAGGAGTGCTGGTCCAAGCAAGATCAGGATCAATGCAGCAGCTTGGGTATTACGGCGCATGGCATCTGCGGTGACCTGCACATAGTATTTCAAGCGCCATTCGATCATTTGACGGAGATGATCGTAGTCTCTCCGAGAAATCGACCAAAATCGCTGAAATCTGTTCAAGCGGCCTCTCCAATCAAGTCTTGCAAGTCCACATGTTTTATCTGTAATTGTTGTTGCAAATGCAGATCATGACAGGTCATCAAGATCAATTTATTTTGGGCCGCCTGACTTAATAGCTGTTGAAAGACTTGTAAGGATTTAGAATCCAAACCATGTGTCGGTTCATCAAAAATCAGAATTGAGGTATTACTCATAAATGCTGAAATCAGCATAAATTTTTTAGCAGTCCCAAAGGACATGGCATCAAATCGAATATCTAAAAAAGTTTGAATAGCAAACAGATCTACCAGCTCCAAAGCTTTTATCATGGGAACCTGGCGTAGACTGGCAATAAACGCTAGAAACTCGCGTCCAGTAATAAAGGGATAAGCCACCATGGTGTCCGGCACAAATGCCAGTTGCTGTGCCACCTGCTCCTGCTGCAATACCTGTCCGTTAATATAAATCTGACCCGATGTCAGACTTTCCATGCCAACGATCATTTGCAATAAAGTCGATTTACCTGCTCCATTTGCCCCGGATAATACAAAAATGCCAGCGCCTTGCCAGGTATAGTTAATCTGCTGAAAAATCACCTGATCGGCAAATTGTTTAGTAAGTTGGTGCAACTGAATCGAAGGCTGCTGTTCTTGGGGCATATATTACTTTTATATTTAATATAATCATTTAATTAGAGTGTAAGTGAGCTGTTTTTTAAACACAATTTATTTTCCGACTCTTTAACTGCTAAAAACAAAGCCGCTAATTGAGCGGCTTTGTTTTAACGATTGGGATGAGGTTAAAATTTCATACTAACACGCGCCCAGTAATTGCGTCCGATATTATTAAATTGCTCATCTGAAGCAAAACCAAAACCTGAACTTCCCATTTTATTCAAATGTTCTGTATAAGTCCGGTCGAAGACATTATCGACACCGACTGAAAGATCCACACTCTCATTCACATGATAGGTGCCATTTAAAGACAATGTGCCAAAACCAGCACTCTGTTTATGGTCATAACCAACAATATTGCCTTCATGTTCACTAATACGGTTTTGGCCATCCACCAAACGCCAGTAAGCCCCTAAGGTATAATTCTCCTGGATATAACGCAGATTCACCCGGGCTTCTAAAGGTGCAATTTGCGGCAATGGCGTATGATCTGTCGTGTTTTTACCCCAAGCATACATAGCACTAATATCAGCCTGAATAGCATCGGTAAACTGGTAGCCAATTCCGGCTTCTGCACCAGCAATCGCCGCATCAACATTTCTTGAATCTGCACCATTCATTTTTACCGACTGCATTCCTTCCATGCCACTACCCATATGATGGTCACGACCTGAATTTGCAGTTTCAGGATAAGTCATCAGAATAAAATCCTGAACAATACCAGCATAAGCCGATACCCATGAATTGAAGGTACCATGATGATGTTGATAGCCCAGATCAAGCTGTAAGGTTTTTTCAGTATCTAACTGTTTAAATGTATTTGCAGTTACACCCTGATAATCGGTTTTAAATAATTCCCAATAATCCGGCACACGCTCGACGTATCCCAGACCAATATAGGTTTTACCGCCATCATGCTCTGGATGAGTATTTTCAAAACGGATAAAGGCACTCGGCAAGATTTCCTGACGGCTTTGACCAGTTTTTAAGGCATCAATATCAACCTGATCGACCCGCACACCCGTAACCAGTTTATGGTTGTCATTTAGTTCATGGCTCAATTCACCAAAAGCTCCATAAGACTGAAATCTCATATCTGGCGTGAGCGGCATGTTTATATTGATTGAAGTCATTCCCCCAGCATGCGTATTGTGCTGAGAATCCACACCCGCGATCAACTGGGTTTTATCCCATTCACTTGTTATCGCCATACGGGAATTTAAAGTACGGCGTGTGACCTGCATAGCAGACGGATTGGCTTTCATGCTATGGGTTGCCATGTCATGGATCATCGGTACAGGCCGCAGACTAAAGTTATCCATGATGTGATCGTTATAGTTATAGTTGATCTGTGCCTCAACTTTCCGAATCACATCCGTCAGATTTCTCTTTTCAACACGTAAGCCGAGGCTTTCACGGGCAAACTGTGATCCATCCATATCACGGCCAGCATAAACCGCCTCGCCATCAGCTTTACCACCGGTCAGCTCGACCCAGGTATCTTCATCCGGTGTCCAGCCCAGTGCCAGGTCTGCATTCCATCGTTCCCAATCTGAAGGTACAGTTTGACCATTACCATCCTGATAACTGTTTGATACCGAACGGTTGGTGTTCAGGCGGATATACTTCTTTTCATCACCAGCAGCAGCTTCAATGTTCTGGTCCAGACGACCAAAAGATCCCATCAGTACACTGGCCTGACCACGATAGTGTTGATCTTCTCCAAATTGTTCAGGTGTACGCTCAAAAATGACGGTTGCTGCCGAACCGGTATTGGCATATTGAACTGTTTGCGGGCCTTTAATGACTGAAATACGGTCATAACTTTCTGGAGAAATATATGAAGTGGGCGAATCCATCCGGCTTGGACAGGCACCGAGGTTTTCAGTGCCATCAGTCAGGATTTTAATACGTGAACCGAACATGCCACGAAAGGTCACATCGCCATTGGTGCCAGCTCCGCTATTGACCGAACTAAAACCTACAATACTTTGCAGATAATCTGCACCATCGGTTGCTGGCACTGGCTGAATCGGCTGTTTGGGATCAGCACGAACAATCAGACCATTGGCATCATTACCGGCAGTTGAAGTCACCACAATCGGCGCCATGGTTTGTACAGGCATGCTTTCATTGGCCATAACCACTGATGAATAACAGGCAACACAAATCGCAGCCGCAAGGGGCTGTAACAAGAATTTAGGCTGAGCCATTTTCTATCTCACTGAATACATAAATTAAACACGGTCCGAGTCATTCAAGACCCAGTCAAAACAACGTGGATTTATGCAAACAGTGGCGGTGCCCGTCCTTGCGGAATCAGAAAGAGTCGCTGAAGAACAAACCAGACATGTTTAAAGGCTTGTTCAAAAGCCAAGAGTCTGACCTGAATTCGATCCAGGACTTCTTTCACTTCAAGCTTAGGCGGCAAAACCAGGTTGCCATAGACAGTACAGTACTGACACTGATGACTGGCATCGTGTTCATGCGCCATGGAGTCCGAGGAAATAGGATGCTGATCAAGATGATGAGCAGGATGTTCAGAATGAACATGAGAGGAAACTAAAAGGGCACGCGTGATGGTTTCACAGACCGGAGCAACCTGATATTGCTTCGGCAGCAAAGGCTGTAAGAATACAGCCATCTGTAGAAATACCGCTACAAAGGAAAGTAGCAGACCTCCCCGCAGAACCATAGGCAAACCCTTGAATTTGTCTGGGCTAAGTATAACAAAACCCAATCAAAATTGGGCTTGTTGAATCATAAAAATTGCTTGGGAAAAGAGTCCTAGCGTTTAACTGCAACTTTTTCTTTATTGCGTTGGCGAACCAGTTTTTCTACTTTTTCACGGGCACGCTGACGTTTCAATGGCGACAGATAATCCACAAAAAGTTTACCATTTAAGTGATCCATTTCATGTTGGATGCACACAGCGAGAAGTCCATCAGCCTCTTGTTCAAAGGGTTGACCATCCAGACCAATTGCCTCGATTTTTACGCGTGACGGACGCTCAACTTTATCGTATATTTGAGGAACTGATAGACAGCCCTCTTCATAAGGCTGTGTTTCTTCAGTCAATGGTGTGATTTTGGGGTTAATGAACACCATGGGTTGATCTTTATTTTCAGACAGGTCCATCACAATCAGCTGAATATGACGATCGACTTGGGTCGCGGCGAGTCCGATGCCTGGCGCTTCATACATGGTTTCAAACATATCTGCAGCGAGCTGACGAATTTCATCAGTAACTTCTTCGACTGGTTGTGCAATGGTACGAAGACGGGGATCCGGGAAACTTAAAATAGGTAATAAGGCCATACTGCGTCCTCAATTATGCCATTGATCAAAAAACCAAATGAAGGGAATGCTTCATCAAAAAAATGTGTGTAAGATCGTTATTATAACGCAATTACGCACATAATTTTAGGAATTATGATAATGAAAAAGGTTTTGAAGGGCATGCCATTTTTTAGTGCCTTGGGGTTAAAAAATCAAATGCTCGCACTGGCAGTTTGTGTCGGAGTGAGTATGGGGACAATGTATTCAGCCGAGGCAGCTCCTGCCCGCAACGTCAATCCACCTGCTTTAAAAGCCAGTGCACCCAATGTCTACGTGGTCAAAAAAGGCGATACATTGTGGGATATTTCAAAACGTTTCTTAAAAAATCCGGTGCGTTGGCCAGAAATCTGGGCCAGTAACAAGCACGTGAAAAATCCACATTGGATTTTTCCAGGTGATCGCCTGTTGATGTGTGACTATCAGGGCCGTCCAATTATTGGTAAAGACGAAGGTGATGGCTGTGAAGGCATCATCAGTCGTTATATTGGCAGTACTTCGCTACAGCCACAGGTTCGCGTTGAATCTTTAAATAATACTATTCCAGTGATTCCATTAGCGCATATCCAGCAATGGCTGGAACGCTATACCATTGTGGCAGCTGATTCAGTTCAGGGTACGCCTTACATTCTCGGCACTGCAGACCAGCGCGTACTGGCCGGTAAAGGCCAGAAGGTCTATGCACGCGGTAATGGTTTGGTGGTTGGCCAGCGTTATGCGGTGTATCGTGAGGCAGACCCTTATGTCTTTACCGATGCCAATGGCAAGAAATACACGGCTGCTCTAGAGCTGCAACAGGTTGCTTCCGGAATCGCAGTACGTGGCGAAGGTGATGTCACCACGCTGGAATTGACAGATAGCTACAATGCCGAAGTGCGTCGTGGTGACCGTGTATTACCTGAATACGATCCGATGTTGCCTACCCTGTTCTATCCAGTGAATGCAGAAAATACGGTTGCTGGTGGTCAGATTGTGCGTGTACTGGGTTCAATCGGTACAGCAGCACGTCATAGTGTCGTGACGATTGACCGTGGTACGGCACATGGGGTTCAGACTGGTCATGTCTTTAGCGTAAACCAGAAAGGTGAAGTGGTGACTGATCCGAAAACCAAAGAGCGCGTACAGCTTCCAGGTGAGCGCATTGGCAATGTGATGGTCTTTAAAACTTTCGATCAGCTCAGCTATGCTTATGTGCTGGAAAGTGAGTTACCTATCAAGGTGGGTGCCAATATTCAAGCGCCATTGTTAGATGAATAATAGATTGATCTAACTTTACAACTGAAAGAATAAGAAGACACACATATAGGTCTCGATATGCTGAACTCTTTATCACGCGTGCAACTGGAAACACTGACGTTATGGTATCTGGTTCAGCATTCTCTTTCGAGCTTCTATAAAATCAGTCAGCATTATTCAAGTCTGACCACAGCCATACAGCCTGATCAGGTGCCTACCTGGCAGGCGCTTGGCATTCATGCCAATCATGTCCAACGCTTAAAAGACTTCTCGCTTCCAGAATCACAACAGAAATTTCAGCGCTGTCTGGAAAAAGTTCAGCGAGATAGTGATTTTGTTTTACTCTACCATGATCTGCACTATCCGCAGCAACTCAGCCACTATGTAGACAAACCACCGATTATTTTTGGCCAAGGTCAGCCGGATACCCTGCTACAAGCCCAAATTGCAGTTGTAGGAAGTCGCAAGCCGAGTCCTCATGGCCGGCAAGTAGCTTATGATTTTTCCTTTTATTTGAGTGAACAGGGTTTCTATATTAATAGTGGATTAGCACAAGGCATAGATGAAGCTGCTCATCGGGCAGGATTAAAACATCAGGGAACCATTGCGGTGATGGGAACCGGACTGGATCAGACCTATCCTTCTCAACATGCACAATTGCGCCAGGAGATTATTGCGCATGGTGGTGCCGTCATTACCGAGTTTCTACCAGAAACCCCACCCTTGCAGCATCACTTTCCACGGCGTAACCGGATTGTCAGTGGCTTAAGTCTCGGGGTCATTGTGGCTGAAGCGACCTTAAAAAGCGGCTCTCTGATTACGGCCAAACTGGCTGCCGAACAAGGCAAGACTGTATTTGCCATTCCGGGACATATTTATAGTGAATATCATAAAGGTTGCCATCAGCTGATTCGTGAAGGCGCGATTCTGATTGATCACCCGCAACAGGTGATTGAAGAACTGGCTCTGGCGACCCAATGGCAAGCCTTACAAAATGAAGTACAACATGACATGGCGGATGAACTCCCTGCACACATACCGCCCCATCTGCTCAGACTTTATAACCAGCTGGACTGGGTCGGACAGGATCTGGATCATCTCAATCATCATCTGCAACAGGATGTGTCTTCTCTGACCAGTCAATTGATGGAACTGGAGCTACTTGGCTTTTGTACCCAGCAAGCTGGTATGTATCTACGTTGTCGTCCACATAAATAAAGTTCACAATAGACACTTCTTGTTTTGATAAGGTATACACATGATCACCACCTCTGTTGCCGAAGCAGCTGAATGTCTCAAAGCTGGACAGGTCTTGGCATACCCTACAGAGGCTGTTTGGGGCTTAGGTTGCGACCCCTACAATGAACAGGCATTTCACCAGATTTTAACCTTAAAACAGCGCCCGATTGAAAAAGGCGTGATTTTACTCGCAGCTCATATTTCACAAGTGGAACATTTACTTCAGGATCTAAGTGAAGAAATGCGTGAAAAAGTAATTGAGTCTTGGAGTAATGATCGACCTACAGACCGGGCAACCACCTGGCTACTCCCTGCCAATGACGATATTCCAGGCTGGATTAAAGGCAAACACCCTAAAGTGGCAGTGCGCGTGACCACTCATCCTCTTTGTGTAGCCTTGTGTCAGGCTTTTGGCGGTTTTATTGTTTCAACCAGTGCCAATCCTGCCGGCTTAGAACCTGCACGTTCCCTGCAAGATGCCATGCGTTATTTTGGTCAGGACCTGAATTATCTGAATGGTGATCTGGGACTGAGCCAGAAACCAAGCCGGATTATTGATGCTGTAACAGGTGAAATTATTCGTGACTGAGCCTTTGCTCAGTCATTTTTCTTTTCAAGCCGACTAAAGTTTTAAGACAAAAAAAAGCTCAACCATATAGGGATGGTTGAGCATAAAAAAGGATGTGTATTATCACATCCAGAGGGTATCGAAATCTCTGGGCATTTCAGCAACAGTCGCTGATCTGCGATGGAGCGTATTATGGGCGAACAGTTTAAAAAAAACAAATATATTTTAGCTCTTAAAAAACAGCTTAAACCTATGATTAATCAATCATTATTTGAAAAAAATTCAAATTATCTTGCTCTTTTTAAAGTGCTTTTTAAAGAAGCTAAAAGCTATTCTTCTCGACTAAAGTCTATTTGCCTTTATTCACGAGATCATTCAAGCAAAAAATGAAGTTTGTTTGTTCGTTTTTTGGGCAACTATTTGGCTTTCAGGAGCACTGGCGCCACAGTTTTTTTCTGGGCCAGCACAATTCCGAACAGAATAATCGCCCCACCAATACTGTGATAAATGGTCCAGGCCTCTTTTAACCAGACAAAGGCAATTAAAGCGGTAAACACCGGCATCAGGTTCATAAAGATACTGGTGCGGGTCGGTCCCAGACGCTGAATCGCCATCATCCACACCAAAGGGGCAATTAATGAAGGGAAAATACTGGCGTAGATAACGCTGCCGGCATTGGTCATATTGATGGCATCAAGACCCAACCAGGCCACAAACGGCAGGTGATACAGCAGCGCAAACAGAATCTGCACATACAGGCTCAGCATTAACGGAATCTGCAGCTGCCATTTTTTCAGAAAAACCCCATAAAAGGCATAGAAAAACACGGCGATAATCATCAGCAGATCGCCCCATTGGCCGCCGGCATGCAGCAGGCCCCAAGGATTGCCCTGCCCCATCACATAGATCAGCCCGGCAAAGGACAACAGACTGCCAATAATGGCGTAGCGATTCGGAATATCGCGCAGAATCAGCATCGACACAAAAATGGTAAAAATCGGAATAAAGGCATTAATAATGCCCATATTGGTGGCGGTGGTGTAATGTGCAGCGGTATAAGCCAGTCCCTGATACAGCACCAGACCAAAGGCACTCAGCACTGCCAGCTGTTTCAGATGCGGCACAATCAGGGCACGCTCACGAATCACCCGCGGCAAAATAAACGGGGTTAGAATCAGAAAGGCAAAAAACCAGCGATAAAAACTGATGCTCACCGGCGAGATAAAGTCGGTCACATAGCGGGTCACGACAATATTCAGTGACCAGATCAGTACCGCAGTCAATGGAAGCAGCATGGCCCACCACATTGTTTTTTGCTGCTGCGTCATAACTTCATCCCTGTCTCTATCTATTGTTAATCTATTCGCTCTTGGCAAGTGCCTAAGCATAATTGATTTTTCAACTAAAATTAATGCTATTTGTAGCTGGCAAGTAAGCATTTCACTGATTCCGACTTGTACTGTCTTTAAATACCCGTTAAAACAAATAGCCCTCATTCATTTAATAAAAAGGAAATCTGATGAGCACTTCTGTGTATGACATTCCGGTAAAAACGATTCAAGGAACGGACACGACGCTGAACCAGTATCAAGGCAAAGTCTTACTGCTGGTAAATGTGGCATCAAAATGCGGCCTCACTCCACAATACGAAGGCTTGCAAAAGCTCTATGATGATAAAAAAGCCGAAGGACTGGAAATCTTAGGTTTCCCTTCCAATGATTTTCTGGAACAGGAACCTGGAAGTGAAAAGGAAATTCAGGACTTCTGTTCCCTGAACTATCAGGTGGATTTCCCGCTGTTTGCCAAAATTCCGGTCGTGGGTGAAGCCAAACATCCTTTGTATGCCACTTTGACTCAGGCTGTACCAGAACGTATCGGTGAAGGTCCATGGTGGAAAGATCTGGTCGACTATGGCCTAACTCCAAATGAACCGCCTGAAGTCCTCTGGAACTTTGAAAAATTCCTGGTCAACAAACAGGGGGAAGTCGTTGCACGTTTTGCACCGGATATCACGGCAGATGATTCACGCCTGCTGGATGCAATCAATGCTGAGCTTGCTAAATAAGTCTTTTTAAATAGGTCGGTTGCAACTGATGACCAGTTTAGCTGACCTAGCTCATAGGCATAAACATTGAATTTCATATTTTTTCACAAACTTATCTAAAATTTATGTTTGCTGAAACCGCCAAGACCCGATAAAACATGAGTCTATTTCCATAACAATTCGAGCAAAACAATATGAGTCAGTCCATTTATGAAATTCCGGTAAAAACCGTCACTGGAGAAAATACGACTTTGTCTGATTATCAGGACAAAGTCCTGTTGATTGTGAATGTCGCATCGAAATGTGGTTTAACCCCACAATATGAAGGACTGCAAAAACTTTATAATGAGAAAAAAACCGAAGGACTGGAAATTCTGGCTTTTCCTGCGAATAACTTTAAAGGTCAGGAACCGGGCACAGACGAGGAAATCCAGCAGTTCTGCAGTCTGAACTACAATGTGGATTTCCCGCTATTCTCCAAGATCTCTGTCGTGGGTGAAGATCAGCATCCTCTTTACCATTATCTGACGCAGGCTCAGCCGCAACGTACAGGTGGCGAAGATTTTGCAGAGCGCCTGAAAAGTTTTGGCAATACGCCAAATGAATTACCAGAAGTGCTGTGGAACTTTGAAAAATTCCTGGTCAACAAGCAAGGTGAAGTGGTCGCGCGTTTTGCACCCAATATTCCGGCAGATGATGCTCGCTTGCGAGATACGATCAATGCAGAATTGGCTAAATAATTTGTAACAGTAATGTAAGTATCTATTTCAAGAATAGATACTTATTCTTTATATTAAAATCAAATACTTAAAACCATATTTACGTAGCTCTAAAATCTCCATGATTTACGCTTAATTTTTATTTTTCTACAACACTTCATTCCATATTTATCAATGAGTTGAGCCTAATATGCAGTTATCCCAAGAGAGATAACGATAGGTTCAAAACATGAAAAACTTAGTAAAAGCAGTCATATTTTCATTATCTAGTGCACTTGTGGCGACTTCAGCTTTTGCTGCAGCTCCAGAGCATCACTCGCAACACCATCAGCCACAAAAAATGCATGTTCAGCAGCATGCACAGTATAAATCTCCTGCACACGCTCAACAGTATAAACAGGTACATAAGAAAGTAGATCCTTCACACGATTGGCGTGTAGGTCAAAAAGTACCAGCTCAGTTCCAGAGCAAAGTGTACAAGGTAGACCACAGCAAATACAAAAAACTCAGCAAACCTGGTAAAAACCAGCAATGGATCAAAGTGAATGGTGACTATATCCTGACCAATGTGATGAGCCATAACATTATCAAAATTATTGCAGGATAAGTTTTATCCTCCTCGGTGAAAAAAGAGTGCTTCAGCACTCTTTTTTAATGTCTTAATCATTTGTATTCAAAATATTTGTTATGACTTTGCAACAATCTTTTTTATCTCCACATTTTATTCTTATAGTCATGCATTAGAACCACCTGCTCCGAGACTACGATTTCATGTCCAAGATTCTTGTAAATGCTCTTCTTCCTTTTGCCCTATTTAGCTCAGGCGTTTTATTAATGGGCTGTGAACAGGCGACCGAAGCACCGGTCGAGCAAGAACAAAGTACGCTTTCTACTGATCTTGAACCTGTACAGCAAAGTGATCGCACGACGACTGCGCAAACAGAGCTAAAGTCTGGCAATATGTTTTATATGGTGCGTGATGTGGCTGATCTGCAATTCAAGGCGGGCAGTTATGTCGAACAGTTAAAACAGACCCAAACTGATCTCCAAACTGCGGTGGATACTAAAGATACCCAGCAACTGCAAGCTACAGCAGGCAAGTTACAACAACAGTTGACAGGCTTTAATCAGGCCTTAAGTGAACTGAATTTAAAAAGTCAGGAAATTGATCAGGTACGTAACAATATCATGAGTGCCAATCAACAGGTTCTGGCTTCTCCTTTACTGAATGGCCAAGTCGATTTCAGCCAAGTTGATTTAAAGAAAATTGAAAGCCAGATGGTCAGTGTGCAAGCTGAAATGCTTAAACTGGCAGGCATGCTGATTCAAAACCCAGATAAAGACGCTTCATCAGAAGCTGAAACAGAAAACACCTGATTTACGATTATATTTCGTTCAAAAAGAAGCCACTGTTTAAGTGGCTTCTTTATTTTAGAAATTAAATATTATTTTTTTGGGCTTTTTACGACAACCA
The DNA here is from genome assembly GCF_011174875.1 of Acinetobacter sp. GFQ9D191M. Classification (NCBI taxonomy): domain Bacteria; kingdom Pseudomonadati; phylum Pseudomonadota; class Gammaproteobacteria; order Moraxellales; family Moraxellaceae; genus Acinetobacter; species Acinetobacter sp. GFQ9D191M. The sequence continues at coordinate 14,402 of NZ_JAALGV010000020.1, read as the reverse complement.
GACGTTTCTGCACAAATTCTTTGAAACCATCAATTGAAAGTTCATGACCATAACCTGAATTTTTGATCCCGCCAAATGGCAGCTCTGGCGCAGTATCGGTATACCAGTTAATCCAGATCATGCCAGTTTCTACACGTGAAGCCAGCTTTTTCGCCCGCTCAATATTTTGTGAATGAATCACGCCTCCGAGACCATAATTGGAATCATTGGCAATCGATACAATTTCATCTTCATCTTTTGCCACATAAATTTGAGCGACCGGGCCAAAGAATTCTTCATACCAAGCCGGATTATCACGGCTGATATTTTCCAGAATAGTTGGCTGATAGAAATTACCTTCATGTTCATAAGGCTTACCACCAGTCAAAACTTTCGCGCCATTCTCTACAGCTTTATCCACCTGCTTGGTCAGTTTTTCCAACGCATCTGCCGAAGACAGTGGGCCAAGAGTAGTTTCAGAATCCAATGGATCACCAATTTTTAAGCCTTCAAAGACCTCGAGCATGCCCGCTTTAAATTGTTCTGCAATTTTCTCATGCAGGATAAAACGTTTAGCTGCTGTACAAACTTGCCCCGTGTTATTAACGCGTGCCTGACAGCCAATTTTGATCGCTTTTTCCAGATCAGCATCATCCAGCACAATGAATACATCATTACCGCCTAGTTCCAGTGTCGATTTGGTGACATATTTCCCAGCCTGCCCTGCTACCGCACGCCCTGCGCCTTCTGAACCCGTGAGAGCAACGCTTTGTACACGCGGATCTGCGATAATATCTGCGACCTGATCGCTACTGATAAACAGATTAGTCCATACGCCTTTCGGTGCGCCTGCATCCAAAATTAACTGTTCAAAGGCTTCAGCACATTGCGGAACGATGCTGGCATGCTTGGCTACCACAGGGTTGCCAATCGCACAGTTCGGGGCAAAAACACGCATCAATTGATAGAATGGGAAGTTCCAGGGTTCTACCGCCATAATAATGCCTAAGGGATGATGCTCTACCCATGCTTCTCCTAGTTCCGTTTCATAAGAAACTGGCGCTAAAAACTCTTTGGCATGATCAGCATAATATTCTGCAATACGTGCACAGCTTTCGATCTCACCTTCACTCTGCTTGATCAGCTTACCCATATCCAGCGTCATGATTTTAGCCAGTTCTGACTTATGTTCCCGCATATTGTTTGCCAGTTTACGAAGTACCTCAATCCGGGTATCTACTTGTTGAGTCCAATCCGACTTCAGGATTTTTTCTGCGGTATCCAAAGCATTCTGGATATCTTGATCAGTGTGTGACGGATAATCTTTTAATTTCTGGTTGTTAAAGGGGTTAACGGATTGATAACTCATAATTAGATCCCTGCTTGGCCAATTCAATTTTTATAAATGGATAACAACGTGATTTGCGTCGTGACAGAGGTAGTAGAACCGTGAAACTTTTTATTGAATAAATCTGAAAAGCTTAAAGACGCCATATCAACTTAGCATTGTTTTTTTCTGACTATGGTTTTGCTTACAGATTGGTTCAAAAGATTACGCAGCGCAGGTAAAAGTTATATCGAGTGGTACAAATTAGAGCTATATAGTTTTCTTAAAATAATTATTCATAAGGCTAAAATCTGGTAACTTTTTTCAAAATAGTTTTTATATAAAAAAACCACCCTTTCGGGTGGTTTTTTCAATCTTAAACCAGCAATTACATTGCACGGTTTTTGATTTTGCGGATCGTTTCCAGCTGAGCAGCAGTTTCTGCAAGAGCAGCCAAAGCAGCAGCAGAGTCCAAATCGCTCTTTTGATTTGCTAGCAATTGTTCAGCGTGTTTACGCGCTTCAATAATTGCAGCTTCATCCAAGTTTTCTGCACGGACTGCTGTATCAGCAAGAACCGTAACAACATGCGGTTGAACTTCTAGAACACCACCAGATACATAGATTAATTCTTCTGTACCGTTTTCCAAAATAACGCGGATCGCGCCAGGTTGGAGCAAAGTTACCAGCGGAGCGTGACCAGGCATAATACCTAACTCACCGCCAGCACCTTTAGCAATTAGCATAGTTACAGTGCCTGAGTACAAAGACTCTTGAACACTTACAACGTCACATTGCATAGTCGCCATGAGAATCTCCTAAATTAGGGAACTAATTAAAGTTTCTCAGCTTTAGCAATCACTTCGTCAATACCACCAACCATGTAGAACGCTTGTTCTGGGATGTGATCGTATTCACCAGCTAGAAGACCTTTAAAGCCACGAATCGTTTCTTTAAGCGGTACAAGTTTACCAGGAGCACCAGTAAACACTTCAGCTACGTGGAACGGTTGAGAGAAGAAACGTTGGATCTTACGTGCACGGTATACAGTAAGTTTGTCTTCTTCTGACAATTCGTCCATACCGAGAATTGCGATAATGTCTTTCAATTCTTTATAACGTTGAAGAACGTTTTGAACTGAACGAGCGATTTCGTAATGCTCAGTACCAACTACAAGTGGATCTAGCTGACGTGAAGTAGAGTCAAGTGGATCAATCGCAGGGTAAATACCTTGAGAAGCGATGTCACGGCTCAATACAACAGTTGCGTCCAAGTGAGCGAACGTAGTTGCAGGCGATGGATCTGTTAAGTCATCGGCAGGTACGTATACCGCTTGGATTGACGTAATAGAACCAGACTTAGTAGATGTAATACGTTCTTGAAGAACACCCATCTCTTCTGCAAGAGTCGGTTGGTAACCTACTGCAGATGGCATACGGCCTAGAAGTGCTGATACTTCAGTACCCGCTAGTGTATAACGATAGATGTTGTCGACGAACAATAGTACGTCACGGCCTTTACCGTTTTCGTCTTTTTGATCACGGAAGTACTCAGCCATAGTCAAACCAGTCAACGCTACGCGTAAACGGTTACCTGGTGGCTCGTTCATCTGACCGTAGACCATTGCTACTTTGTCAAGAACGTTAGAGTCTTTCATTTCGTGATAGAAGTCATTACCTTCACGAGTACGTTCACCAACACCAGCAAACACAGATAAACCTGAGTGCGCTTTCGCGATGTTGTTGATCAACTCCATCATGTTTACAGTTTTACCAACACCGGCACCACCGAACAGACCAACTTTACCACCTTTCGCGAACGGGCATAGTAAGTCGATGACTTTAATACCAGTTTCTAGAAGGTCAGTAGAAGCCGCTTGTTCTGCATAAGAAGGCGCTTGACGGTGAATTGGTAAACGCTCTTCAGTCGCAACAGGACCAGCTTCGTCGATCGGGCGACCAAGAACGTCCATGATACGGCCAAGAGTCGCTGTACCTACTGGTACAGAGATCGGAGCGTTAGTGTTAGTTACGTTCAAACCACGCTTAAGGCCTTCAGTAGAACCCATTGCAATAGTACGAACTACGCCATCACCAAGTTGTTGCTGAACTTCTAATGTAGTTTCAGTACCGTCAACTTGGAGAGCGTCATAGATCTTAGGAACGCTGTTACGTTCAAACTCGACGTCGATAACCGCGCCGATGATCTGAATGATACGACCGCTACTCATTGCTGTCTCCTCAATTCAAACTAATATATGTTAAACGGCAGCGGCACCACCAACGATCTCAGAAATTTCCTGAGTAATCGCGGCTTGACGCAGCTTGTTATAAATAAGTTGCAGGTTCTTGATCAATTCACCCGCGTTATCAGTTGCAGCTTTCATTGCAACCATACGAGCAGACTGCTCACACGCGATGTTTTCGATCACACCTTGATACACCACAGACTCGATGTAACGAACCAACAAGCCATTTAAAAGCTCTTCAGCTTCAGGCTCGTAGATGTAATCCCAACCGTATTGACGGTTAAGCGTCTTGTCTTCTTCAGCAGCTGCCAAAGGAACAAGCTGTTCGATCTTTTGGTTTTGAGTCATGGCGTTGACAAAGCCGTTAGAAACCAGATAAATACGATCTAATTCGCCTTTATCATAAGCGTCTAACATCACCTGTACAGAACCAGATAACTGTTCAAGACTTGGAGTGTCGCCCACTTGAGTGGTCGCACCAAGCACTTTACCGCCGTAGTTTTTAAAAAACGAAACCGCTTTTTGACCAATCAAAGCAAATTGAACTTCAATTGACTGCTCTTGTTGCTGTTGAACGTGTTTTACCACTTTCTTGAACAGGTTAATGTTCAAACCACCAGCAAGGCCACGATCTGAAGACACAATGATATAGCCAACGCGCTTAACAGGACGTTCAACCATATAACGGTGTTTATATTCAGGATTCGCTTGTACCAAATGAGCAATTACACGGTGCATATTTTCGGCATACGGACGGCCTTGTGCCATGCGCTCTTGCGCACGACGCATCTTAGAAGCTGCTACCATCTGCATCGCGCGAGTAATTTTCTGCGTGCTTTTGATACTAGCTACTTTGGCGCGAATTTCTTTTAAATTTGCCATACGCTTAACCTAGTATTCGAAGGCCCTTACGAGCCCTCGAAGGTTGATTCCGTGAACCAAACCAACACCAATCTAGCAAGTTGCTAGATTAGTAAGTTTGAGTCGCTTTGAATTTTTCAATACCAGCTTTGAATTCAGCTTCGATATCTTTATCCCAAGCACCAGTCTCGTCAATTTTTTGCATTAACGCAGCGTGTTCTGAACGGAAGTAAGCAATTAACGCAGCGTCAAAGTCTACGATTTTCTTCACTTCTACGTCAGCCATGTAGCCTTCGTTAGATGCATAAACTGATACAGCTTGGTCAGCGATTGAGTATGGAGCATATTGTTTTTGCTTCATAAGCTCAGTTACGCGTTGACCGTGTTCAAGCTGTTTACGAGTTGCTTCGTCAAGGTCAGAAGCGAACTGAGCAAACGCTGCCAATTCACGGTACTGTGCAAGTGCAGTACGGATACCACCAGACAATTTCTTGATGACTTTAGTCTGCGCAGAACCACCAACACGAGATACAGAGATACCCGCGTTCACAGCAGGACGAATACCTGCGTTGAACAATGATGTTTCAAGGAAGATCTGACCATCAGTAATCGAAATTACGTTAGTTGGTACGAATGCAGATACGTCACCTGCTTGAGTTTCAATAATCGGCAATGCAGTTAATGAACCAGTTTGGCCTTTAACTTCACCGTTAGTGAATTTCTCAACGTAGTCAGCAGATACACGAGAAGCACGTTCAAGTAGACGTGAATGTAGATAGAACACGTCACCTGGATAAGCTTCACGACCTGGTGGACGACGAAGAAGCAATGAAATTTGACGGTAAGCAACAGCTTGTTTAGACAAGTCATCATAGATGATCAGAGCGTCTTCACCGCGGTCACGGAAGTATTCACCCATTGTACAGCCAGAGTATGGAGCCAAGAACAGCATTGCTGCTGGATCGGCTGCAGCTGCTGCTACAACAGTTGTATACGCCATAGCGCCAGTTTCTTCTAGCTTACGTACTACGTTTGCGATAGTTGATTGTTTTTGACCAACTGCAACGTAGATACATTTAATGCCAGAGTTTTTCTGAGCGATGATCGCGTCGATCGCCATAGCTGTTTTACCAGTCTGACGGTCACCAATGATCAACTCACGTTGACCACGGCCTACTGGGATCATTGTATCTACTGATTTATAACCAGTTTGTACAGGTTGATCCACTGATTGACGCCAAATTACGCCTGGTGCTACTTTTTCAACAGCATCAGAAAGTTTTGCATCAATAGGGCCTTTACCATCAATTGGGTTACCCAAAGCGTCTACGACACGGCCAAGAAGTTCAGGACCAACCGGAACTTCTAATACACGACCTGTACAACGAGCTTTTTGACCTTCTTGAAGGCTTAAGTAGTTACCTAAAACAACGACGCCCACTGAATCCTGTTCTAGGTTCAGTGCCATACCGTATAAGCCGCCGTCGAATTCGATCATTTCACCGTACATTGCATCAGCAAGGCCGTGAATGCGCACAATACCGTCGGATACCATAACAATGGTACCTTCGTTTTTAGCGGTCGCGCTGGTGTCCAGATCGCCGATACGCTGTTTAATGAGCGCACTGATCTCGGATGGATTCAGTTGTTGCATTGCGCTATACCTCAATCTTTTTAAAGTTCAGTCTTCTTATATGCAATTAAGCTAGAAGACGAGTACGCATTTTTTCAAGCTTATTAAGCGCAGAATCATCTATCACTTGGTCGCCTGCACGAATAACCACACCCGCGATTAACGCTGGGTTAACTTCTACAGAAACGTTTACTGCTGCATTGAATTTTTTCTCTAACGCATGAGTAAGAAGTTGTTCCTGTACAGAAGTCAATGGGAATGCTGATTCAATTACAACATCCACAGTATTGTTATTCTGTGATTTGAGCTGTTCATATTCTGCAGCGATTTCAGGAAGCAAAGCCAAACGTGCGTTTTCAGCAAGCATAGTCAAAAAGTTTGACACTGCAGGCGTTTGGTCTTCGCCTAAAACTTTAGCAAAAAGTGCCACCTGCTCAGCAGGTGTCAACTCAGGGCGATTTAGATAAGCTGAAAATGCTTCGTCTTGCACCGCAGCACTGAGCAATTCAAGTGCAGTTGACCAGGAGTCAGCTGTACCTTGCTCAGAAGCGTAAGCAAATGCTGCTTTAGCGTAAGGGCGTGCCAACGTCAAGAGTTCAGCCATAATCCGCCTCTCTTAAAGTTTAGCAGCCAGCTGAGTCAGCATGGCATTGTGAGCTTCTGCGTCAACTTGCTGGCTAAGAATTTTCTCAGCACCAGCAACTGCAAGAGCAGCCACTTGTTGACGTAATTCTTCGCGAGCAGCATTGATTTCAGTATCAACAGCTTCTTTAGCTTGTTGACGAATACGCTCACCTTCAGCTGACGCTTGAGTACGAGCTTCTTCGACCAATTGCGCTGCACGACGGTTCGCTTGTTCGATCAATTGAGCCGCTTGTGCTTTTGCCGCGTCCAGTTCAGCTTTCACTTGTGCTTGCGCATCTGCAAGGTCAGCCTTCGCTTTTTCAGCAGCATTTAAGCCATCAGCGATTTTACGCTGACGTTCACTAATCGCATTGATTAGTGGTGGCCATACAAACTTCATGCAGAATGCGACGAAAATCGCAAACGCAATCGCTTGGCCAAACAATGTGAGGTTGATATTCATTGCAAATTCCTCAAATAGTGAATTTCGGAATTAAGCTGATTAACCTACAAATGGATTAGCGAAGATGAAGAACAAGCCAATACCAACACCGATCATAGGCACAGCATCAAGAAGACCCGCGATTAAGAACATACGAGTTTGAAGTTGTGGAGCCAATTCTGGTTGACGAGCTACAGCTTCAAGGAAACGGCCGCCTAGAAGACCAAAACCAATCGCAGTACCTAAAGCACCGAAAGCGATCAAGATAGCAGATGCAATTGCAACTAGACCTAAAGTGAGTTCCATGATAATTCCTCAGAGGTTAGGTTTATACCAAATTAAGTTAAAAAATTGTGCCCAACCATCCCGTGACAGTTAGGCAATACCATTAATGCTTTTCGCTTGCCATGCTCAAGTATACGATAGTCAGCATCATGAAAATGAATGCCTGTAGCGTAATAACAAGAATGTGGAAGATCGCCCAAGGCACAGATAACGCCCACTGGATCCAGAACGGTAATAACGCGATAAGAATGAAGATTAACTCACCCGCATACATGTTACCGAATAGTCGTAGAGCCAATGAAACTGGACGTGCAAGGAAGGTTACCAATTCCAGAATCAAGTTCACTGGAATAAGGATCGCTTTTGCAACTGGGTTACTTGGGTTAAATGGGTTAAGTGCTAGTTCACCAACGAAGCCGCCAACACCTTTTTCACGGATGCTGTAGAACAAGATAAGTGCAAATACAGACAATGACATACCAAGGGTAATGTTAGGGTCAGTAGATGGAACGATCTTGAAGTATACGTGGTGTGGATCAATACCAAACAGGCCACCAATCACGTGTTGAGCGACATAAGGAATCCAGTCAACCGGGATAAGATCCATCAAGTTCATGAGGAAAATCCACACGAAGATGGTTAGCGCTAGTGGAGCGATCAAACGCGATTTACCATGGAAGGTATCGCGTACACTTGAGTCAACAAACTCGATAATCATTTCGATTGCAGACTGGAACTTGGTAGGAACACCAGAGTTTGCAGCTTTTGCTACTAACCAGAATAACAAGCAGAAAATGATACCAAGGCCGATTGACCAACCCATTGAATCCAAGTGAATAGCAGTGAACCCCATCTGTTGAGCTTCAGCACCGTTCTCGGCCAATTTCCATGTACCGTCTGGCATTTTGCCGTAGGTCATATTGGTCAAGTGATGCTTGATATACTCGGTCGAAGTAAGGGCATGTTCTTCAGCAGCCATAAATCACACCTGGTCAATGTCAAAAAACTATAGAACAAACGAATATCGCGTGCTGCTTGATATCTCGCCTGCTCCTAAAAAAACTTTTCAATTTTTTGTTGTGTTTAAACTCGTTTTTGTAGACGTGACACCCAAAAAGGAGCGACCCACGACATGGCTTGAACGAGCATAAAACCACAAAACAACGCAACCGGGGATAACGGCTTGACATTGCTTAAAATTAAAATGAAACCAACAATCACAATTGCAAACTTGCCCATCAGGCCTTTATACATGTTCGAAAGAACCTGCTTAGATGCCCGCGCTCCTGCCGCTCGAAATGATTGCCATGAAAAATAACAACTCGCAAGCCAGCAGACGAACGCCCCCAAAGCGGCACTCAAGGCTACGGTTGAGTCTTTCACGACCCAGCCAATCAAGGCTGAAACAGGAATCATTAATGCTTGTAAGAGGACTAAAGCTTTCGCTAATCGTCGGTCAATCAAGCGACTAGTTCGGCTCATTATTTATTCACTCACAGCAAGCATGCTTGACAAGTTTAGCTGATGATTATTTTTAATCGCAGGCATTATAGAGTTACACCCCTGAACATGCAATCTTTTCCCGACCTTAGTCGTGTTTTTTTCAACAGATCAAATGCTGGCAAACTAATCAAAACTTGATTATTTTTAAATCATTGATGGGCATTTAACACACATTTACGGGTTTGCTCGGCCAATTTCTGCCAGGCTTGGATAAAGTCCCCTGCCCCACTCATGCTTTCATCGACACTCTGGAATACAATCGGTTTCAGTTTTCGGTACTGATTTTCTCCAGCATGCGCTTCTGCAAGCAGACACATTTTGCTCTGCACACGACTGTCTTGCAGAAACTTGATCTGCGCCACGGTTGGTGACACATGTGGATCATCAGTCAAAGCCCCCATGAACTTCAGGTTCAATGGGCGTTCCAGATATTGATAGGCATCATGATAGGACCAATAAGGTTGAGCTTTACTTGTAGAACTATAACGCTGTGCAGTCAAAAACATGGTTTGGGCAAAGTCACGCGCATTTTTCCAATAGGCCTCCCGATGCTCAGGCAGCTGCTGAGAACGTAGGGCTGCAATAAAGAAACCGATACGTACTGCATTATTTGGATCAAGCCAAACATGGGTATCGACAGTATCTTTTAAGGCCTGCCCACGTGGATTACGCATTGGCAAAGTGGTCAGAATACCCGAATCTAAAATCGCGATACTTTTATTGCTATTGTTCAACACTTTTGCCAACGGCGCTTCATGTGCCTGCCCTAACCAGATCACCAGGCCGGCATCCTGAATCGTTTTACGGTGTGCCGGGGTGAGGCTGACATCATGACCGCTTTGATTGGCCAATAATAAAGTCGGCTGTTCCACACCTTGAGTAATGGTCTTGGCAATCAGATAAATCGGCTGCGTTGAAACCACCAGACTTTGCGACCAGCTAATGGTACTGAACAAAGCCAGGCTACACAGGGCAAGGAAACGGAACATGAAGAGAAATCGCTATATAAGGACAAATTTAATAGTGTTATAATATAACAAAATTACAAAAATACCTATGCCCAATCGAAACTCTGGGCGCTTCATGTTAAGATTTGAAATCTTTTAATTTTCAGTTTCGCACCTGAGGTGAACTATGGGTTCATGTTCGCACGAACACCACAATGCATTGCACGGCGTACACGACCATCCAAATGTCGCGCAACGTCTGGCCGAAGCAGAGAGTCTTTGTGCGGCAAGTGGCGCACGCCTCACTCCTTTACGCAAAGAGGTACTGGAACTGATTCTGAATGCAAGCGGCCCGATGGGTGCGTATGACCTGCTGGCACAAATGAAAAATGCCAGCGACCGTCCTGCTGCCCCACCAACGGTGTACCGTACACTCGACTTTCTATTAGAAAAAGGCTTTATTCACCGCCTGACCTCTATTAATGCCTATATTCCCTGCTGCCATCCGCGTGAAGGCCATCAGGCGGCATTCTTGATTTGTACTGAATGTAAAGCAGTCAAAGAAGCATCTGCACAAGGTTTATTAGAACAACTGGATGCCTTGGCGGCTTCAGACGATTTTAGTGCACACCACAGCATTATCGAAATTTCAGGAATCTGTCAGCAGTGTCGCAACAAAGCTTGAATGCATCACCCTTGATCCAGCTTTCCAAGATCTGGGTCAATATTGATGATCGTGACATTTTAAAGGCGATTGATTTCTCTTTGCAGGAGAAAGAGATTGTTACGCTGATTGGTCCAAACGGTGCCGGTAAGTCGACTTTAATAAAGGTCATGCTTGGGATCGTCAAACCGAAATCCGGTGAAATCAAAACGGCGCGCAAGCTGAAATTCTCTTATGTGCCACAAAAATTCAATCCTTCACATAGTTTACCGCTACGGGTCAAAGATCTGCTGGCGTTAGAAAAATGCCCTTCAGCTATTAAAGCTGAAATTATCCGTGATACCGGTATTGCCAAACTGGAAAATTCTAAAGTACAACAGCTTTCCGGCGGTGAACGTCAACGTGTCCTGCTAGCACGCGCCTTATTACGTCAGCCGGATATTCTAGTACTGGATGAGCCAATGCAGGGACTGGATATTCAGTCCGAAGCCGAACTGTATGAATATGTGCGTAGCCTGCCAGAAAAATATGGCTGTGCCATTTTAATGGTCTCACATGACCTGCAGTGGGTGATGCAAGGTACACATCGTGTGGTCTGCTTGAACAAACATATCTGTTGTAGCGGCCTGCCAGAAAGCGTACAGCAACATCCAGAATATCAAGCCATTTTTGGTACCAATCGGGTGTTCTACCAGCATCATCATGACCATTGTGCGCATGGTGACTCCGCGACACCATGCCAGCACGATTCACGCCCTCACATTCACCCCGAGCCGGAAGCTTAAGCCATGATGGATTGGTTATCTCTCCTATTACCTGCATGGATTATGGGAACACTCTTGGTGTTCCTGACCGCACCACTCGGTTGTCTGATGCTGTGGCGCCGTATGTCTTTCTTTGCAGATACGATGGCACATGGTACTTTGCTCGGTGTTGCAATTGCTGGTGCGATGAGCCTGCCACTCTGGATGGGGGTCAGCTTTATTGCAGTCTTATTGGTCGCTGTACTTTGGGTACTGTATGACCCGCGTTTGCCGAATGATGCATTGTTGGCACTCTGCTCCGCCACCCTGCTCTGTTCAGGCCTGTTATTCATTCAGCATTTACCGAGTTTAAGACCGGAACTGCTTAGCTATTTATTTGGTGATCTACTCACTATCTCATGGACAGATCTTCCTACTTTTGCCGTCGTGATTATCTTGGCTTTGGCTGTCCTGTATAAAAGCTGGCAGGCGCAAATCCAAATTGCGATTGATCCTGATATGGCGATCAGTGAAGGGGTGAATGCAAAACTGCAACGTCTAATCTTTATGCTGTTATTGGCACTGTTTACTGTATTGGCATTACGTGCGGTCGGTTCACTCTTGATGGGCGCACTTCTAGTCATTCCAGCTTTGACGGCTCGCCTACTGGCAAACTCGCCTCGTCAAATGGTGATCTGGGCTTTTGTGATTGCACAAATTGGTGTGACGGTTGGGCTCTGGTCAAGTGCAGGTCTGAATACGTCAACAGGTCTGACCATTGTGCTGACCATGTCAGTGCTGTTTGCTGCTATTTTTATCTTGCAGAAGTTTAAAAAACTGGCTTAAGACATGGCAGGCAAATTTTACCTGATCAGTGTCTGCTTGCTTGGACACAAAGTTCGTTATGATGGTCGCGACTGTCTGGTAAAAGAGTTGGTCGATCATTTGCTACCAGATCAATATGTCACGATTTGCCCTGAAGTCAGTAGTGGTTTGCCTATCCCCCGACCCGCAGCAGAGATTCAAGGCGGCACAGGATTAGAAGTTCTTAAAGGTTTAGCTCAAGTAACAGATATTCAAGGAAGGGATGTATCTACTGCTTTTATACAGGGAGCATATGCTGCTCTGAAGCTGGCACAAAAATTTCAAGTCACCCATGCGGTCTTAAAAGCCAATAGTCCATCTTGCGGCAGCAAGCTGATTTATGATGGTTCATTTACTGGGAATAAAATTCAAGGTGATGGCGTGACGGCTGCATTATTTAAACAGCATGATATTGAGGTCATGACTGAAGATGAATTTTTACAGATGATTCTTTAAGAGATTGTTGAATTCCCTCTCCTGTAAGAAGAGGTTCTCCTACTGATGCACTAGACTCAATAAAAATGCGGCTCCAGCGAACAAGCTGGCAAAAGTTCGATTCATGACTTTCTGCTGTTTTGGCGATTTCAGAAGACGCAGAACCTTGGCAGCCAAGCCGGTATAGCCTGCCATCACGATCAGATCAATCGTTACCATAGTCGCGGCCATAATCACATATTGAATCCATTGCGGTTTAGATAAGTCCAGAAATTGCGGCAATACTGCCAGCAAAAATACAATCGCTTTGGGATTACTCATATTGACCAGAAAACCGTGAATGACGAGTTTCCCAGCTGATTTTCGTGCGAGTTCATGTTTAATTTCAATCGACTGCGCTGGTGCTTTCCACTGCAAAAAGGCCAGATACAATAAATAGGCAACCCCAAACCATTTCACTGCAAGAAATGCCCAAGGTGTAGTCGCAAACAATACCCCTGCCCCGGCAGCCACAATGGCAATTTGAACCAATAGGGCGAGTTGCAGGCCGAGCGCATTCCAGTATCCATGTCGAAAGCCATAATTCAGTCCGCTCGACATTGAAGCAATAGCACCCGCACCTGGGGAAATACTGATCACCCAACAGGCTAACATATAAGCAAACCAGACTTGATAGGACATAGAGATTTAACTCATTCAAATTCAGGATCTAATTATATGACTTTTCCAATATTTTCAGCCAAAAAAATTGCTTAAACATCAGACTGCATACTATTCACTCTATAGCGCTTCAGGCACAATAGCAGGATTGGATACAGAAAATTTATTACAGGAGCCATGAATGACAGCCCAATCTGTAATTTTGCCATTACCTTCAGATCATGCTCGCTTTATTGTTTTACGTCTGAAAAATCTCAGTATCGAAGATTTTAAGGAACGATTAAAACAGCTATTTACGACACGCGATCGCCTGATTACCCAACATCCGAATGCGCAAATTAAAACGGCTGTCGCTTTTGGTCCTGAACTCTGGTCAAAATTGTATGAACAGGCACCTGCTGGTTTTAAACAATTAGAGCCAATTCAAGGTTCATTTAATATGCCTGTGGTACCGGCAGATGTGCTGATCCATATTGCCAGTGCGCGTGCCGATATCTGTTTCGCCTTGAGTCAGTCTTTCTTTGAAGGTATTCGCGATCAGGTTGAAGTACTAGATGAGCGTGTTTGCTTCCGTTACTTTGATGGCCGTGATATTACCGGTTTCATTGATGGGACTGAAAATCCGCAATTCCCGGATGATCGAGCTGAAGTGGCTTTACTTGGTGAAGATACGGGCATTTTCCAGGATGGTTCATTCATTTTTGCACAGCGTTATGCGCATAACCTGGATAAATGGAAAAAACTCAAAGTCGATGCTCAAGAACAAGTGATGGGTCGTACCAAACTTGAATCGATTGAGCTCGAGGATGAAGTAAAACCTGCCAATGCGCATATCGCTCGTACTGTCGTTGAAGATGAGGAAGGCGAGGAAATGGAAATTCTACGTCACTCTCTACCTTATGGAGATGGTCGTGGTGACCAAGGTCTATTCTTCATTGCTTATACCAAAGACCTGAAAATCATTGATACCATGTTAGTGCGTATGTTTGGTACATCAGGCGATGGGATCCATGACCGCTTGCTACACTTCGTGACTCCAATGGATGGTGCGTATTACTTTGCGCCGAGTGAGGAATTGCTGGAAGAGGTTTTGGAAGGGTAAAGTGAAAAGCCGATGAAAGTCGGCTTTTTAAATCAATTATTCTTAGAATGAGAATTCTTTTTTATTAGACCTCTTTCATAAATCAT
>NZ_JAALGV010000002.1:0-131356 GCF_011174875.1 Acinetobacter sp. GFQ9D191M | reverse complement strand
TAAGTGTCAACAGACCCTAGTAAACGGTCTACACCGCGTTGGTCTGACGCCTCACAGCTGACTGAAGGATTGCTGCTATTGTAGCTAGTCCCTCTATTTACAATCGGTGAATCACTAACCTGATTATAATTCAACAGGATACGAGGACGTAGATAGCCCAAGAACTGATCTTTAGGAACGCTATAAGGACATAGAATAGCATCGCTATTTTGTTTTAAATTTAGACAAACACCTTCACTTTGATCTGAAGCCTCTGCAAACAAGCGAGTACCTGTCCAGATCTGGTTTGGATACGCAGCATCACCTGTACCACAAGATGCTGTTACCAGGTTATTGTGAATCGTACTTTTATCCGTAGTTTCAATCTGACAATCCTGCGTACCATTTCTTAAAATAATACTGTTCGCCACATAGGCTTTACCATTCGGGGCACTAATACGTAGTGCTGTACCTGTATTGTCCACTATTGTCAGGTTATTGATTCCCACTCCATCAATCACATTGATCAGTGCTCCCTTATTTTTTAACAGGGTACTGCTTAGGACTTCAGCATTAATGGATTGAATATCGGCAGGATTATCGACTTGGCCCGCTGTATAAATATTGGTAGCATTATTATTCAGCGTCTGGTTATTCTTTAAAACGCTTTGATAAACCAGAAAGTATGGAAGCTGGCTATAGAGTATGCCACCCTGTTGCGCCTGATTATTTTCAATCAGGCTGGTTTTTATTTCGGCAAAAGCAATCAGATTCTGGCCAAATTTCCCCACATTATAAATGGCACCACCTTGACTCGCAGCTCCCTTGTATAAGCGGCTGTAATCAATCACCAATTTACCTTTATTATGAATTAGGCCACCTTGTTCGGCACAGCTGCTTTTACCGCAACCTTCAAGGTCGAGTTCTTTTAAATTGACTTGAATCAGCTCTTCATCATTGCTAATACGGAAGAGATTATCTGTCCCTTTCATTTGAATATGAGCGTTATATAACCCCATTACCTTATCGGTACTACTAAATTCACCATCTACTTCTGCGATAGATTTAATCGTTACTGATTTCTTGATCGGGATATGCTTATTCAGTACATAGGTCGTTTTTTCTTTTAAGATAATGGTGCCAATAGCATTTTCGCCACCACAGCCCATATAACCTTCTTTAGCCAGGCCACGATTCACATATTCAACAGCTTCTCGAAGTGAACATTCCTTGTCATCTTTTTCAATATCTTCTGTGGTAGTTACAATAATTTCTGCACTATATGCCTGCCCCGCCATACATAGCAAAGCCATGCCTATGCTCTTCTTGAGCATACCCTTCTCCTTAATTTTTTATTTCTTTCTTTTTCTTCTAAAGTTGCATCTTCCTTGCAACAGCGAATTATTTTGCCTTACTTTCGCATAGACTGAGTAATTACTCAAGATGTTTTATAATTTAACGATATTCATCAATTAATGCATAAATCTGCCGCAGGTTAGCATTGCTGACCTTCAGCTTTTCGCCTTTAAGTAATTGAATAATCTGTTCTAATGTTTGTAAAAGCACGGAAGTTTGATGTGGTCCGTGATTTAGCAAATAATCAAAAATCTGTGGATCAAGATGAATACCGCGTCGGTCCAATACCGAGGATACCAAGGCAAATCGGTCCGCATAAAGACTGCCATTTGGGACACGGACACTAACTGCCTGCGTGAGTCGGGACTGCAAATCGGGCAATTCAAGCTTTAACTCAATGGGTGCAAAACGGGAAGAAAATACCAGCTGACCACCGCCTTCATCATTATAATTAATCAAGTGAAAAACGGCGCGTTGCCAGTGTGGAACCCCACTAATGGCTTCAATATCATCCAGTGCGATCAGGTCAAACCGGTCCAGCGAAGTAATCGCTTCAGTAGGCGCATCCAGAAGCTCCAGCAAAGACACCTGTATAGCAGTCTTACCGATTTCCAGATAAGAATCACAAATGGCAGAGAGTAAGTGACTTTTCCCTGTTCCAGCTCCGCCATACACATAAAAGCGGCTGATTAGGCCTGCATGCAGCTGTCGGACTGCATCAATTACATGCCCCCATCCCGGGCCCGAAAAATCACTAATTCGAGCATCGAGTTGAGGTTCTATATCTAGCTGCAATTGACGCATATGATTCTGATGGCCTTATGAGTCTTTATGAAGAGGTACATCCATCTTACTTGATTTCTCTCCCTCTTGCAGTGGTTTTGCTTCTGACTTTTTCATTTCAATATCAACATCTAAGTCTGAAGTTTCTACGCTTATGGAACCTGTAGCCGGATCATTCATGACGACTGCCTGATTTCCATAAAATGATGTGCATTCATAATATTCACGTGCATGTCTGAGCAGAACCACAATTACCGCTGCAACTGGGAGAGCAATCAGCATTCCCATGAAACCCGCCAGTTGAGCACCCGCCAGTACCGCAAATACAACTGCTACTGGTGATAAGCCAATTTTATCGCCAAGCAGGAATGGTTGCAGTACATAACCTTCTACCGCCTGACCGACCATAAAGACCACACCAACCAGAACCAGTTGCCACCAGTCAATCCCAAACTGCAGGAAAGTTGCAATCACAGCCGCAATAATACCGACAGCAAAGCCCAGATAAGGAATAATACTGGCCAGGCCTGCCACCATACCGATAATCAAACCGACTTCAAGACCAATCAGTTGTAAGCCCACTGCATAAACAATTCCCAGCAGAATCATCACCAGAAACTGTCCTTTAACAAAGGCGCCCAGCACACTGTGGCATTCACCTACAATTCTTAAGGTGCTTTCTTCATAAGGGCGTGGAATCAGGCGACGCAAGCTTTCCAGCATACGATCCCAATCCAGCAGGAAATAGAATGCAATAATTGGAATCAGGACAATCGTACCGCCAATCTGCAAGAAGTTAATTCCAGATTGTGCAAGGCGTAGCAGGAAGGCCTGAATACTGTCAGCACTATAATTGGTTTGCACATAGTCCATGACCACATCAGAAATCTGTGTGGTATCAATTTCCATTTCAACGACATTGAAGGTATTCGACAACCATGGCAAAAAGGTTGAATTAATCCAGCCAATGACCGCAGGTATATTGTCACGCGCATAAATCAGCTGCTGCCAGATCAACGGCACCAGATACCAGATCGCCAGGATCATAACGATCCCGATTCCAGTAAAAACGATACTAATAGAGAGCCAACGCGGCAGACCGATATCGTGCAGTTTATCTACCAGCGGGCTGAACAGATAAGCCATTAAAAACGCTGCAACAAATGGAATTACAACGGGTTTTAGTAAATATAGAATCCACAACAACAAAGCTATCCCAGCTAGGATAAACACGCGACGCAATGTGCGATCTACCATAAAGTTTCGCCTTCTCTCTATTAATCGTTATAAAAAGTAAAATATTTTAATAAAGATAGCATTTTAGGGCATAAATACCATAAGAGTTTTGCATATTCAGGTTATAATCCCCCGCGCGAATGCGGAGACTTCATTATGAGCAACTCAACTTCTACCCCAAACACTGGTTTAAGCTACAAAGATGCAGGTGTCGATATTGAAGCGGGAGACGCGTTAGTCGACCGAATCAAGTCCGTCGCTAAGCGTACTAAACGTCCTGAAGTAATGGGCGGATTAGGCGGTTTCGGCGCCCTTTGTAAGATCCCTAAAGGTTATGAAGAACCTGTTCTCGTATCAGGCACAGATGGTGTTGGTACAAAATTACGTCTGGCACTGAATTTGAACCGTCATGACACCATTGGTCAAGATCTGGTTGCAATGTGTGTGAACGACCTTCTCGTTTGTGGTGCTGAACCACTCTTCTTCCTGGACTATTATGCGACTGGTCACCTAAATGTGGACGTGGCTGCAAATGTTGTAACAGGAATCGGTGCTGGCTGTGAACTTGCAGGCTGTGCACTGGTTGGTGGTGAAACTGCTGAAATGCCAGGCATGTACGAAGGTGAAGATTACGATCTTGCAGGCTTCTGTGTCGGTGTAGTTGAGCAAAGCAAAATTATTGATGGCTCTAAAGTAAAAGCGGGTGATGTACTTATTGGTGTTGCATCTTCTGGTGCACACTCAAACGGTTATTCGTTGCTTCGTAAAATTCTTGAAGTTAAAAATGTTGACCTGAATCAAATCGTTGATGGTCGTCCACTTGCAGATGTTGCAATGGAACCAACACGCATTTATGTGAAATCTATTCTTGAACTGCTAAAACAGGTTGATGTACATGCAATGGCACACATCACGGGTGGCGGTTTACCAGGCAACCTGCCTCGCGTATTACCAAACGGTGCTCAAGCAGTCGTAAATGAATCTTCTTGGGAATGGCCTGAGCTGTTCAAACTCCTCCAACGCGAAGGCGGTGTAGAACAGTTTGAAATGTATCGTACCTTTAACTGTGGCGTAGGTATGGTTCTTGTTGTTGATGCAGCCGAAGCAGACAAAACTGTAGAGTTACTCAACGGTTTGGGTGAGAAAGCATGGGCAATGGGTCACATTGCAGATAATGCTGAATCTGTTGAAGGTGCAGACGAAAAAATTCGTGTGATCTTCGCGTAATTTCGCATGATTAAAATTGCTGTACTTGTTTCAGGCAGTGGATCGAACCTGCAAGCCCTGATAGATGCCCATCTGTCAGGAGAAATTGTCGGGGTGCTTTCCAACAAGCCTGAAGCATTTGCTTTAGAGCGCGCTCATAAAGCAGGAATTCCGACTGCAGTCATTGAACATAAGCAGTATCCAAGCCGGGAAGCTTTTGATGATGTCATGCATCAGCAGCTTCTGGACTGGGATGTTGATCTAGTGGTACTTGCGGGCTTTATGCGAATTTTAAGTGAAAAATTTGTGAAAGCCTGGGAAGGGAAAATGCTGAATATTCACCCTTCTCTTTTGCCACATTACAAAGGCATGCATACCCATCAGCGCGTCCTGAATACTGGTGATGTTCTGCATGGTTGTACAGTGCATTATGTCACCCCCGAACTGGATGCCGGCCAAGCCTTAGCACAGGGTGTATTAAAAGTATCGCATCAAGATACGGCTCACACTTTAGCTCAGCGGATACATGTACTGGAACATCTGATTTACCCACAAGTGGTGGAGTGGATCTGTAATGGGACAATTCAGCATACTAAACAAGGTGTGTTGTACCGTAATGCAAAAATGCAAGAACCTGTTCAATTCTGCAAATTCTAAAAGCTCAAATATAAAAAAACGCATCTTCGGATGCGTTTTTTTATTTCTTTAGATGAGATGAACTTTAAGCAGACTGTTGCTGAATCAGTTGTTTGACCAGACTTGCGACTTGCTCAGGCTGCTCCAATGGGAACATATGCCCACCATCTACCACTGTAAATGGAATGCCAAATTTCTTTTGTACTCTTTGCGGAAATTTGCGCGCCAAAAATGGACCTTTCTTGGCAACCACCAGATGCACTGGTACTTTTGGTTTTGCCTGAGGTAACCACCATAGCGATGGATTGGTTCTAAAGATATTCACTTCATCCATTTTAGGAATGGTGAGTTCAACTCCACCTCGAACCGGATCATCCTTTAAGGCGTAGTCAATATAAGCCTGGAAGCAATCTTCATCAAAATCCTGATAAAAGCCTTTTGGTCGTAGCAATTCAGCTGCCTGTTCCCGAGATTCCCAATGATCACGACGGCGTTTCGATAAACCTGCAGGTGACATCTGGTCCAGTGCTTTTAAGCGGAAAGTTTTTGCAATATGCAACGCCAAGGCTTCTTTGCCCATGATCATCGGCGGATCAAGCATAATCATTTGCGAAAAAAGTTCCGGACGCTGTAAGGAGGCCTGAAAGCTCAGGACTGAACCTAATGAATGCCCCAAACCAATCACTGGACGTCCATGAGACTGACGTACAATACTGTCGATCACCTGTTGAGTCAGACTTTTCCAGTGATTATCAATCGGATAACGCTTATCAGGCCCTAATAACGGCACATAGATAATATCGTAATCATCTTGTAGTCCTTCAAACAGCTTTTGATAGACTTTAGATGGCACGCCATTGGCGTGCGCAAAATGAATCAATGGTTTCATTGTAAGGTCGTTTTATTTTCTGACTGAAGTTTCTGTGCCACTGAAGTTGCAATTCCTTCACCAATCGATGAACCCATACGACCCAGTACTGACTCAAATGGACTATATTCAATAGTGTAGTTCAGTGCTTTTTCAGTTTTTAGTTCACGCTTCAAAGTATTTAAACTGCCAATACGGTCTGCAATGCCCAATTTCACCGCCTGTTCACCGGTCCAGAACAGACCTGAGAAAATAGCAGGATCAGTCGATTTTAATTTAGCTCCACGTCCCTGCTTTACAGCATTAATAAAGTGACCATGCACATTATCCAGCACACCTTGTACATGCGCTTTTTGCGCAGGATCAACCGGCTGTGTCATGGACAGCAAAGCTTTATTTTCGCCTGAAGTCATGGTGCGGTCTTCAACTCCAAGTTTTTGCAGCAGGTTATTCACACCATAGTTCGGCATGATCACACCAATTGAACCGACCAGACTCGATGGATTGACAATGATTTCATCTGCAGCGGATGCAATATAGTAAGCACCAGAAGCTCCGGTATCACCAATCACGGCATAGAGTTTTTTCTCAGGATGCTGTTTTTTCAGATACTGGATTTCCTGCCAGATTTCATCTGACTGGACTGGTGAACCACCCGGTGAATTAATATTTAAAACAACAGCCTTACTTTGCTTGTTTTCAAAGGCTTTTTTGAGTGATTTGATGGTATTGCTACTATTTACGCTTTGCTTGTCTGCGGCAATCGTACCAATAATATCAACCACAGCAATGTGTGCACCTGCGCCTGCACTTGGATCAGAAGCACTCATGCTACAGCCTTTACCCAGCGCAAGAATGACAACCAGCAGATAAGCGAAGGTCAGAAATTTAAAGAAGATCCCCCAGCGACGTGCCCGTCGTTGCTCTTCTACTGAAGCTAAAACCGCTTTTTCCAGCAGTTTCCATTCTGGGCCAGTCGGTTGAACTGGTTGTTGCGTATTTTGTATTTGATTTTCAGGTTTTGGTGGCCAATCGGACATAAATAATCCAATAAATTAATTTATATTGAACCCATTATATACACCGAAAAGGGTAATTCTGTCTAAAGAAACCGTTTTCGCCTATAATAAGTGCTATTCTTTTTTATTTTATCAATATTACAACTCAATGACTGAACGCAGCTCAAAGAATTCAGCTTACGGTTTACTCAAATATATTAGCCGCCAACCGCTTTCAGTTTCCCGATGGATTGCGCGTATTCTTGCCTTAATCGTTAATATTTTTAAAGTTTCTAAAACTTCTGATGTAATTCGCCTGAACCTTGAGATCAGTTTGTCTGAACTGTCGACACAGGAAAGAGAACGGATTACCCGTGCCGCGATTCGCAATGAACTGATGTCTTATTTCGAATTTTTCAGTATTTGGGGTTCGAGTAATCAGAAAAATATTGAGAGAGTGCATAAGGTTATAGGCGAAGATTTACTGCATGATGCCTTGGCACAAAATAAAGGTCTGGTACTAATTGTGCCGCACTTTGGCACTTGGGAAATTATGAATGCCTATGTTGCGCAATTCACTTCAATGACCATCATGTATAAGCCTGTAAAAAATCAGGCAGCGGATCAGTTTGTACGTGCAGCTCGTAGTCGCGAACAGGCCAATCTGGTGCCGACAGATGAGTCTGGTGTACGACAGATTTTCAAGGCCTTGAAGCAAGGTGGCACTACTGTCATTCTGCCGGATCATACACCCAACGTTGGCGGTGAATATATTCCTTACTTTGGTGTTCCTCTAGCTACCAGTAATCTGAGCGCCAAGCTGATCCAGAAAACTAAAGCTCGTGCCTTGTTCCTTTATGCCCTGCGTAATGAGGATGCTGGCTTTGATATTCATATCGAGGCCATAGATGAAAAAATTTATCAGGGAGATGCTAATCAAGGTACAGGCATCATCATCAACACGATTGAAAACCTGATTCAGCGTCATCCTGAACATTATCACTGGAGCTATAAACGCTTTAGAGCTCACGAAGATCTGGGAAATATTTATAAGCTTGATCATAACCAAGCTTTGTCCAAAGTGAACCAGTTAAGAACTTCTAATCTGGCTGCTGTTGAACCATCTCTAGAATCAGTCAGTTAGATTTTGTTTTTGTAACCATTTCCAGCGACTTCTTTCAGTTTCTAGAATGATTTGAGTTCCTTGCTGATGAAAATGCAGGCTGCCATGCTCTGCTGTAGTCAATAGAGGAATATCCAATTCTTTGAGACGCTGTTGAGTCAACTGACTTGGATGCCCGTAACGATTAAATTTTCCAGCAGACGCAATCGCCAGTTTAGGACGATAGTGCTGCAAGAATTGATAAGCTGAACTGTGCTGACTGCCATGATGGCCTAAGACCAAGACATCCACTTTTAAATCGGGGTAGTCTTTGAGTAACTGATATTCAGTCTGCCAACCTGCATCTCCCATCAGCAGAAAATTCTGATAAGGCCAGACATCTTTGAGCTGCAAATACACTACACAAGACAGGTCATTTTTATTGAAATTAGCAGTATTTAATTGTTCTAGTTTTGGTGCAATGACCTTAATCTGCACATCATTCTGCCATTGCCACCGCTGTCCCTGATAACATAATTGAAAGTTTGAAGAGGCTGCAGTTTCGGTCACTTCATTGGCATAGATATTCTTAATCTTGAGCTGGTCTTTAATGCTGTGATAAGCACCACTATGGTCCTGATCCAGATGCGTTAAAATCACCTGCTCCAGTTGAGAAACACCTTGTACCGACAGAAATGGCATGATTACCTGCTTCCCAATACTAAATTTTTCCTCATCATAATAACCACCCATATCGATCATCATGTTATGAGTTCCATAACGAAGGAATATCGCCTGCCCTTGCCCAACGTCCAGCACCGAAAGCTGAAATGGCGGATGATAGAGTTGAGGAATACAAACTGGTACTGCCGCGACAGCTATCCAGGATTTTGGCAATACGCCTCGTGGTAAGAATAAAATCAGCAAAGACAGGATGCATAGGCCAATCATCCAGAGATTCATCGCAACTGGTATTAACTGCGGTTTAAACCAGTGATTCAGCAGATTTAAGAATCCCAATAGGATATTCAGCAACAGATCATTCAGCTGAAATAGCATGCTTGAGACCGGTTCAGCGATAAAAAAAAGAATTGCTGCCATAATATCGATCGGTACAATCAAAAGACCGATCCAGGGAATTGCGACCAAATTGCTGAACGGTGTGATCCAGGCAATCTGCTTAAAAAACAGCATCATTAAAGGAAATAAAGCGAGAAAGATTTTCCACTGTGATTCCACTAGCGCTTTAGCTGCAAAATACAGTTTTTGTATTGCTGTCTGATTTTGCTCGGATGGTCGCTGTTGAATGGTCTGATAAATTCTGAGCAATACAAAACAGGCCCCATAGGATAGCCAGAAAGCCGCGGACAAGATACTAAAGGGATCAATGAATAACAGTAAGGCGGCGCTCAGAATCAGAAGTTTTAAAGCCTGCAGATTTTGTCGAAGCAGCATGAGGAAGACACCAATCATACAGATCAGCAGAGTGCGGATTGCCGGGATTTCAAAACCCACAAAGGCACAGTACAGCACCACACAAAACAGAAAAGGTAAAGCCAGAAAATACTGGCGTGGCCATCTTAGATAAAGCTGAGGCATACTTCGTGCGACAAGTAGCCGAAGCATAGTACAGACCATCAGGGCAAAGATCAGCACATGTGGTCCGGAAATCGCCAGTAAGTGACTCATACCCATACGTCGAAATTGCTGTTCAGTTGCAGGATTTAAAAGGCTTTCATCTCCGGTGAGCAAAGCCAGAAGCAAACCTTTATTTTGTACAGGTTGTCGTGCTATGAACTCTCTTAATTGCAGCCGCTTCTTCTCTACCCAAAGTAGAAATTGCTGAGTTAAAGCTCTTTGCTCTCGAATAAACTGACTATACCCCAGTGTAGAAACAGTAGCTGAATCAAGTTGCTCTATCTGTTTGATCCGGAAACCTGCCATCATATTCTGTTGCAGTGCCCATTTTTCAGCATCAAAAGCACCGGGCGTTGCATAACTGTGATTAGGACGTACCTGCCCTTGCAGCCGGTAATAATGCCCCAGTTCAAGTGCATTATTTTCATGATTCGCTGATAGTTGTGAAGTATTCGATGAGGTTTTAGGTAGAAAACCCATCCAGGTTACGGTGCGTCCATCGAGGTTTAATACTTCCAAAGGCTGCTGGATGGATTGTTCACCGAGTTTATTCAAGCGTTTGACATAAACGATAATGTCTTTCTGCAGTACTTCATGCTCGACATTCAATAGCCGTTGGCTGAGCTGTTGATTGGCATAACCATATCCCAAAAATGTCCCGAGTAGAATACAGGTACTTACCAGCAATCCTTTATGTAAGGGCTTTTTCAGAACAGTATTGAGCTTGGAACTACAGAAATAAAAGAGCACAGCAAGAAATATCACTGAGATTGAATTCAACTCAATATTCAGAAAAGATTTTCCCATACTGGCAAGGCCTAAAATCCAGCCCAGACACAACCATTGCAACATGAAGATTTTCTTTTTTATTATTATTTTCAGGCAATAATAAAGCCCACCGAAGTGAGCTTCAATTAAAGAAGATTATTTCTGTAATTAGTCATTCATCCATAGGCCATCACGCATATGTAGAATCCGGTCTGCCGAATGCGCTAATTGCTCATCATGGGTCACAATTAACATAGCCATATTGAATTCGCTACGTAATTCAGTCAGTAACTCAAAGATTTTATCGGCTGTTTTACGGTCCAAGTTACCTGTTGGCTCATCTGCCATCATTAACTTCGGCTTGGTCACCACGGCACGAGCCAGTGCTACACGCTGACGCTCGCCCCCTGAAAGTTCGCCCGGTTGATGGGTTAAACGATGGGTTAATCCAACACGCTCCAGCAAGTATTCTGCCTGCTGTTTAGCCTCTTTAAACTTGACGTTTTTACGAAGCATTAAAGGCATCGCGACATTTTCTAGTGCAGTAAACTCTGGCAATAAATGGTGGAATTGATATACAAAGCCCAAATTTTCATTACGGACATAGCCGCGTTCTGCTTCAGATAAATTGTCAAAACGGCGGCCATTGACCATCACTTGTCCGGCAGAAGGACGATCCAATCCTCCCAAAATATGCAACAAGGTACTTTTACCGGAACCACTTGAACCGACAATAGAAACAAATTCCCCGGCCTTTACCTGCAATGAAATCCCTTTGATCACATCAACCGTAGATTTTCCATCTGTAAAAGATTTCTCGATATTTTGGGCATCCAGAACCAGATTACTCATAACGCAATGCCTCCGCCGGTTGAATTTTAGCAGCACGGAATGCTGGATAAATAGTGGCCAGGAAACTTAAAGCAAGTGACAGACCTACAATCACGACCACATCCTGCCAGCGCAGATAAGAAGGTAAATAGTTGATGAAATAGGCATCGAACATATTCAGGCCAAGTGAATTGTTTAACCAGCCAATAAAACCACTAATACTGGTGGCTGCAATAATCCCGAGAATGGCACCCGCACAGGTACCGATTACGCCAATTACAGTACCTTGAACCATAAAGATTCGGGTAATCGTGGCAGGTGAAGCACCCAAAGTACGTAAAATTGCGATGTCGGATTTTTTATCTGTGACCACCATCACCAGTGAAGATACGATATTAAATGCTGCGACCAGGACAATCAGGAATAGCAATAAACTCACCATCGCTTTTTCCATCTGGATTGCACTAAACAGATTACCATGGGTATAAGTCCAGTCAGAGGCATAGAAGTTACCCGGTAAGTCACGCACAATTTCCTGAGAAACCTGAGGCGCTGCGAAAATGTCATCCAGCTTCATACGTACGCCCTGAGCACCATCTGGCAAACGTAACAAGGTTGAAGCATCGTTCAAGGCAATATAACCCATCATCGAATCAACTTCTGCACCAATGCTGAAGATCCCAACCACTTTAAAGCGTTTAAAACGTGGCACAACACCCGCTGGTGAAGGCGTCGCTTCAGGTAGAACCAAGGTAATATTATCGTTCAAGCCTACGCCCATGGCATCTGCCATCTGTTTGCCTAAAACAATCCCAAATTCACCTTTTTTCAGGTTATCAATACTACCCTCGACCATATGGTTCTGGATGATCGAAACTTTCTTCTCATACTTTGGTTCAATTCCGCTGACCATAATTCCGGCAACTTGCCCTTGAGCCGTGAGCATCCCCTGTAACTGGGTAAAAGGAGCCACACCTTGAACGTGTTCATGCCGCTCAATCTGCTTTGCAAGTTCAGGCCAATTTGTTAGAATTTGCGTCGAAGAAACAGTGGCTTGAGGAACCATCCCCAAGACGCGATTTTTCAACTCTCGGTCAAAACCATTCATGACAGACAAAACTGTAATGAGGACTGCTACACCGAGCGTGAGACCGATCATTGAGACCAATGCGATAAAAGAAATGAAGTGGTTACTACGCCGTGCGCGAGTATATTTCAACCCTATATACAGCGAGATTGGTTTGAACATAACCATCTAGTCCGAGGTAATAAATTATGGAAAATGTACAGCATCCAAACGGATTCACTGAAAGACGAGTCCTGTCTCGAATCGATGCTGCTTTACGAATCAATTATCAGATTATTTCCGATGATGTTGCCTTGAATGATCCTTACGATGCTAATTTCGTATTGCCCCGCTATTTTCTACTACTTGCAGAGCTAGATCAATTTGATCATGCTGTTAACTACGAATTAGAACAATTATCTGAAAAAGATCAACAAATTGCTCGAATCTTATCCTTATTCAACCAAAAATTAAACCTTATTACCGGTTCTTTGTATGACGCAATTGTACAAAGCATGTTACCTGTACCGGAACATGTGAACTTTTCAGAGACTGGTTTTAGCTTCTTTAGTGATCAGCCGATTAGTGAAGGAACCTATCTGCATGTGACTTTAAGTCACCCGGAAAACTTCTTCCACATCGCGGCAACCGCTCAGGTGGCCTACAGTCGTGCAGAAGAAAACGGGAAATATCGTACGGGTGCTTATTTCATTACCCTGCATCCTCAGGATCGCGTCAAACTGGGCGAATGTGTGAAAGCCAGCTTTGCTTAAGACTGGTATCTATCTTTTTATTAAAGGCGGGCTTTATAGCTCGCCTTAATTTCTTTAGCGAAATAAACCACTAAGCCAAACAATAAGATTACTACACCCACCAAAGCAATGAGCGGCAATTTTTCATTATTCAATAATACACCTACCAGCAAGGCCAGCATCGGTGTCAGAACGGTGGTTAAAGATAGAGTCGTCGGCTTAATCTTCTGTACCAGTTTGAAATAACAGAACATCGCAATCAGTGATGCCATAATTACCGCATATACCAGACCAAATAAGGACTTGGCATGTGGCATAGCAGTGGGTGCGTATTGCCAGATAAATGGCAACATACCCAGAGAAAAAACGACTGACAAACCAATCGAACCGGCCGCCTGTGCCATAGGATCAATTGGTGCATTGATTTTCTTCACCCAGAACATAGATACGCAATAAACTAATACCCCAACCAGAGCGATCACGATTCCAATTGGCTGTATATGCTGATCTGCATCACCTAGACAGATCACCGAAAGTCCGATTAAAGCGATTCCCATTCCCAGCCATTGATTTAGCGAAAGTTGCATCTGAAAGACAAAACGCCCAATCAGACCTGAAATTAGGGGTGCCAAGCCGAACATTAAGGCAATGATGCCGGAACTTAAATAATCCGTAGACCAGTAAGTAAAAATTTGCGAGCCGATAAAACTGCATGCACCCGCCAAGTAACTATGCAGGGAAACACGATCAAGCGGTAATCTGGTTTTAAATAACCACAATAATCCTAAGGCCAGAGGCAAAGCCAAAAAGAAGCGGATCGCCAATGCCCACATCGGATGCAAATCTTCCACACTCCAGACAATCGCCAGTGGTGTGGTGGACCAGATGAAAACCAGCAAGGCATAGGTCAACATCAGGTTACTTTTTGGGGGCATACTTGATCTCGTTTTTTATTTAATCGCAGTTTTACGTTTCTGTTTTTGAATGGTTTGATCTAGAGAGCTGGAAAATTCACGTTTATCACGTTCAGAAATCGGCGGTGGGCCACCGGTTTGTACACCAGCCCCCCGCAAGGTATCCATAAAATCACGTAAATGTAGACGTGCTTTGACGTTAGCCACTGTATAGATTTCGCCACGCGGGTGAATCGCGATACCGCCCTTCTCGATGACTTGAGCAGCCAAAGGAATATCCTGCGTCACCACAATGTCATGCTCTTTCATACGATCAACAATTTCCTGATCTGCTGCATCTGCCCCGCTCATCACCTGAATAGAATTGATACGAATCGACGGTGTAATCCCTACCGGCTGATTAGCCACAAAAGTGACTTCAAGCTGATAACGATCGGAGGCACGGATAATCACATCTTTCAGAATACGAGGTAATGCATCTGCATCGACCCAAAGTTTGAATGGCAACACACAGCTTTCCATAAGGGAGAAATTTGGACTAGTGTAGCAAATCAGAGGATGCAGGTTGATGCCTAAAACTGCTCTTTCTCTGAATATCCTGGTATTTAAATACTCAACTCAACCGTATTAAATGAGTCAGCCACTCACAACTAGAAAAATATTTGACTTCACATGATTTGCATTTTAATTTTTAAATTCATTCGAGTGACTTGAAAAATCGTAATGACCCTCGATTAACTATAAATAAGTCATCCAAGATCAATTGTGCATATGAAAAAACAGAATAGCCCAGAGATCATCACTATTGATGATCAAAATTTCGGTAGTCATGTCGAACATTGGACCTTGCTTACTGAAAACCCAGGCACAGATGTTCCCCAGTGGTTAGGCAAAGCCCTTGACGCACCTGTAATGCCGATGGGCTTGTGTACACAAGAATGCGATATGGATGAAACCACCTGGCTGATTCAGGGACCGAGCAAAGCTGCGGTACAATTAAGCCAAGTGATTGCCGTAGAAAATAACAAGCCACAGGCTGTGAAAACCGCATTTCCGGGTTTTGACAGTCCCTACCAGGTGAAAGCCACGATTGACCGGATTATTTCTTGTAAATCCGACACCCAAGCTGTGTTGCGTCTCAATCTGGGTGCCAACAATATCATCTATGCCTTTGATACGCTGTACAGCGTCAACCGGTCGCATTATGAAAAAGACCAGTCTTATATCGTCAACTTAAATGCTTGGGCTTATGAACTGGAAGTGGTGACTGACCATGAACATTTAGTCGTGGATGATCCTGCCTCTATCAAACATCACCGTGCCCTGAATGCAATTCTTGCGGAAAATAATGGTGTTGCACCGGATAATTTACAGGAACAGATCGATGCTTGGGAGCCGAAATCTGAAGAAGACAAAGAACCGGTAACGGTTGATTTCTCCAAAATGGTCGCTTATCTCTATGGTGAGACCATGGGTCAGGAAGATGAAGCCTGGTTCCAGGGCAATATTGTCGGTAAAACTTCAATGCAATTTATGGATCAGGACTACATGCTCTATGATGTTACCCTGATTCATGATGAAGGCCAGCCGGCTACCTTGATCCGTGTAGCCACCCGCAATGACAAGCATAAAGATTTCCAGATTGGTCAATATATTCGGGGCAATCTGTGGATTCAGGCCAATATCTATCGAAAAGCAGCTTAAGCTGAATATCCAGATCGGAGGCTCATATTTTTATATGAGTCTCCTGTTTTTTATTTATTTTAGTGCGATATTCTCTCAATTCTGATTATTTTTTATCCACAATTGAAATCAGAATTAATGGATTTTGAATTTATTAAAAATAGATTTATCCACAGATTTAAATTCAAATAAATTCATTTTCAATGTTATCTTAAACTGAATAATCATATTAAAAACATTATAAAAATAATGACTTAATATAATAGTTCTATTTTTATGAATATATTGAGGCCAGTTATTTAAATAAAATTAATACTTTATGAAGTTTAGTTAAGAATGTACTTTATTTAATCAATTTTTTATGGTAAAAATACGATCAACAAATAATCATTTACGATAAATAGATCGGATAATAAATATCTATGAAAATCGTTCAAGAAGAAAATTTACAGCAGGTTGAGCATCATCTTGGCTCGCGTTATCAGCTTGATATGATGTCATGCCTATTTTTCGTATTGGGTATGCTCATTTGCGGCTATATCTTACATAACTTTGTTTTTTAACCCGAATTAAATGATAAAAAAACCCGGCCAATTGCCGGGTTTTTTAATTCTCAGGAATTAAGCATTGCGTTTAGCAAAGTCATCCATGAAGTTTACCAATGCCTGTACACCTTCTAACGGTACGGCATTGTAAATGCTGGCACGCATACCGCCTACTGAACGGTGGCCGGCAAGGTTAAGCAAATGGTTTTCTTTTGCTTCTTGCAGGAACTGTTTTTCAAGTTCAGGATTTGCCAAGGTAAATGGAACGTTCATGATTGAACGGTTTTCTTTGGCAATCGGATTTGCATAGAAGTCGCTAGAATCGATATAGCCATAAAGCAATTCAGCTTTTTGCAGGTTCACTTTATGAATCGCGTCTACACCGCCCTGTTCCAGTAACCATTCAAATACCAGACCAGATAGATACCATGCATAAGTTGATGGTGTGTTGACCATCGAACCGTTTTTCGCTTGATCTGCATATTTCAGGATGCTTGGAATTTCAGGTTTTGCCTGATCAAGCAGATCTTCACGGATAATAACCAGTGTTAAACCTGCAGGGCCAATATTCTTTTGCGCACCGGCATAGATCAGACCGAATTTAGAAACATCAATCGGTGCAGACAGAATGCTTGAAGAGAAATCACATACGAGTGGCTTATCAGTTTCTGGCACATGGGCAAATTGCAGACCGCCAATAGTTTCGTTATCTGCATAATGCACATAAGCGGCATCATCAGAAAGATTCCATGTGCTTTGATCAGCAATCGCTAATTTACCATCTTCAGTTTTAATGCCTGCTTCAACCACATTGATATCGCCATAGCGTTTAGCTTCTTTCAATGCTTTTTCAGACCAGATACCGGTACGGATATAGTCAGCTTTGTTGTTTTTACCCAGCAAGTTCAATGGAATTGCCGAGAATTGCAAAGATGCACCACCCTGCAAGAACAGTACTTTATAGTTCTCAGGAATATTCATGAGTTTGCGAAGGTCTGCTTCTGCCTTTTCCGCAACTGCAACATAGTCTGCACTACGGTGGCTCATTTCCATGATCGAAAGACCTTTGCCCTGCCAGTCAAGCATTTCAGCTTGAGCCTTTTCAAGTACGGCAGTAGGTAATGCAGCAGGACCAGCACAGAAGTTGTACGCGCGCATGATTTTTCCTTTCAGAGTGAAACACAATAAAATGATGGCATTTAACCATATCTGGACGCCGCTTGCACAAAATTATTTCTATCCAAGAATGAAGATAGAGTCAAAAAACCAATCTAGATTCGAGGGATAATTTGAATATCTTTGATTTTTTTGTTCTAACTCGGTGATTTCATTTATGAGAAATTGTACAGCTAAAAATATTCAATCTCATCCAATACTTAGAAGATGTTGAATCGGCCGCTAATATAAAATAATTGAAAAATGAATTTAAACTCGGCTCAAGTTTTAGAGTGACATAGAACTATCAGCTTGAAACTTGAGAAGTGAATTGTTTCAAATTACAACAATACTACAACTTAACCCATTCCTGCACTGCAAGCACTTGATTTATAATGCAGCTTAGACTGAATTAATGTGACTTTTACATTACCACTTTATGAATATGAAGAAAAATAAACAATGTGTCTGCTGGGGTCTGACTGTACTTGCATCTATGATGTATGGCAGTTTTGCTTATGCACAAAGCATCAGCTTTAAGGATGCAGAACAACAATTGTTGCAACGTTCCTATAGTAGCCAGGCTTTTCAAAGTCTGGAGCAAGCGTCAAAACTTGAAGCAGAAGCTGTCAAAGGTATTGGCCTACCTCGTGTTGACCTGAATG
Organism: Acinetobacter sp. GFQ9D191M; assembly: GCF_011174875.1. Lineage (NCBI taxonomy): Bacteria > Pseudomonadati > Pseudomonadota > Gammaproteobacteria > Moraxellales > Moraxellaceae > Acinetobacter > Acinetobacter sp. GFQ9D191M. Next base: position 113,175 of record NZ_JAALGV010000002.1, on the reverse strand, counting down.
TTCGTGCCTATGCCTTTCATAGTGAAGTCGATATTCCATTAAAGCAGTTTAAAAATAATCTGGAAAATTCACTCTCTCAAGGCGTGAATGGCCGGCTTAATGAGTGGGAAGCCAGTAATGGTGTGGATCTACCTGCAGGTATTACTGATCCACTGCGTGAAGGACTTAACAATACTATTCATAGCGGAGTTGGTCTGATTCCGGATACGTCTAATGTAGTCCTTGAAGATCAGGTGATTCGTCCCACTGTTTCCGTGATGATGCCACTATATACCGGAGGCCTCACCCGTAGCGCCAAAGAAATTGCCAATATTCAGTCAGGACGTAGCGAACTTAGCAATCAGCAGCAACAGGACACGCAGCGTTTTGAACTGATTCAGTCTTACTTTAATGTTCAACTACAAAAACAGTTACTGGATGCAGCACTCTTTAATTCAAATGCCATGCAACAACATTATCGTAATGCTCTGAAGCTGGAACAGCAGGGTTTTATCAGTAAAGGTCAACGCATGCAGTTCGAAGTGGCACGCAACAATGCTGAACGCGCACAACAAAATGCCCAAGCCAATCTGAATGCTGCCCTATTTCAGCTAAATAATCTGTTGCTGGATAGCAATATCACCGAGCTAAGCACACCTTTATTTGTGAATCGTGCTGAACCCCAAAATGTGAATATTCTGCTCAGCAGTTTTAGTCAGAACTCTCCCCTGATCAAAAAAATGCAGATGGATACCGAGCTGGCCAAAGCCAATGTCAAAGCCCAGCAGGCCGCTAAAAAGCCAAATGTTTTTGCGTTTGGTGAATATAGCCTGGATCAACATCAAAACTGGATTGTGGGTGTAGCTGCACGCTATAACCTGTTCTCAGGCATTGATAAAAATAAAAATATTCAGGCTGCTGAGCTGAAACGCTATGCTGCTGAACTCATGACGGCGCGTACCCAACAGGAGATTGAAAACCTGATTTATAAATCATTTAGTGAAGCAGTCAGCGCCCAGCAAAGTGATGCTCTACTTCAGCAGAATCTGAAAGCAGCTCAGGAAAATCTGCGTATTCAGGAGTTATCCTTTAAGGAAGATGTCGGGACAGCCACTCAGGTCATCGATGCCCAAAACATGCTCAGCAGTTTAAAAGCAGAAATGGCATTAAATGCTTTTAAATATGTGATGTCTCTTGCGACCTTATTACAGAGCCATGGCTCAATTGTTGAATTTCCAAATTACATGCAACATGCCAATACCCACTATATTCGTTAATGGAGCCAGACATGACAGATGAGCAAAAGCCAGAACATCCTGTTGATGAACCGGCTTCAGAAATCAATTACAGTGAATCAGAGCCAGATAATCCTGAAAGCACAGAAAAAAAATCGCGCAAAAAATATCTGCTTTTAGCTTTAATTCCAGTGATTCTTGCTTTGATTGGGTTTGGCCTATGGAAAACCTATCAACCCAAAGAAATCGAGCTACAAGGCCGGGTTGAGGCAGAAACCGTTCAAGTGGCCACCAAAGTTCCAAGCCGGATTGAAAAGATTTATGTACAGGAAGGCGATAACGTCAAGAAAGGCCAGGCGCTGGTAAAATTACATAGTCCTGAAATTGAGGCGAAAAAGCAGCAGGCTTTAGCCACTTTACAGTCTGCATTAGCACTTCAGTCCACCGCAGAACGTGGTTCTCAGGAAGAAAATATCGCTTCTCTGTATGCCAACTGGCAGTCACTAAAAGCACAGGAGCAACTCGCTAAAACTTCCTATCAACGTGGAGCCAATCTATTTAAGGAAGGCGTCATTTCCCGCCAGCGCCGAGATGAACTGTTTGCAGCTTCACAATCTGCATCCCAAATGACCGAAGCTGCTTATCAGCAATATGCCCGGGCTAAACGCGGCAGTACACCAGAACAGAAAAGTTCAGCAGATGCTCAGGTCGATATAGCCCGTGCAGCAGTCGCCGAAGCCAATGCACTAGAAGCAGAAACTGAATTATTGGCACCGATTGATGGTACCGTCTCCAAAACCTATGGCAATGCCACTGAGCTGGTGGCAACCGCAGTGCCAGTGGTCAGCCTGATCTCGGCAGAACGCTGGATTAGCCTGAATATTCGTGAAGACCAATATGCCGCTTTAGGTAAACAGCAACAGCTTGAAGGGTTTATTCCGGCACTGAATCAATCAGCTACTTTTAAAGTAAAAAATATTAGTGCTGAAGGTGAATTTGCCACCATTAAAACCACGCGCCAAACCGGTGGTTATGATGTCCGCAGTTTTAAAGTTCATCTTGTGCCAGTCACTGAAATGCCTGAGTTAAAAGTCGGCATGAGCGTGCTGTTTAAATTGAAAGAGCCAAAATAAATGGCTTCTGGATTCTGGGCGGGTATTCAGCGTGAAATACGCTATTTATGCAGAGAGAAATGTGATCTGACTCTGGTTCTGCTCGCCCCAGCCTGTATTCTGATTTTACTTGGCAGCATGTTTGCCAAAGGCAAACCGGATCATCTACCAATCGCCATTATTGATCAGGATCAAAGTAGCCTGAGCAGCAAGATTTATGATCATTTATCTTTGAATCATACCCTACAAGTGCATACCGTTTCCGATCAAACGGTCGAAATCGAGAAGCTATTAAACGAAAATAAAATCTGGGGCTATATTCATATTCCTGCCGGAGCCGAGCAACGACTGGTCAAAGCTCAGGATGCTGAAATTAGTATTGCTTTTAATCAGAGTTATTTTAGTATCGGGAATACCATTTCTTCGGCTATGCTACTTAGCACCTTGCAGGCTCTGGCTGAATTTACTGGCAAGCAGTATCTAGGTAACACGCTCCCCTATCTGGAAGCACCTACACCAAATATTAAAATTTCCCCACTGTATAATCCGCAGCTGAATTATGAATTTTATCTGGAACCTTACATGGTGCCGGCAATTTTGCACTTGCTGTTATGTTGCTGTGTGGCTTTTGCTGTGGGTCAGGAAATTAAACGACATACTGTTAGTCATTGGATTGCCCAACAAAACTTGTGGTCGGCACTGCTGTCTAAAAATCTGGTTTATGTAGCAATATTTTGTTGCTGGACCTGGGCTTGGATGTTTTGGCTGGTCGAAATTCGCGGCTGGTTTATTGCCGGGTCATTATGGCCAATTCTTCTGGCGCAAATACTGTTCTATAGTGCCTATGCCTTTATCAGTAGTGCGGTGGTTCTGGCCACTCAAGACCTGACCAAATCTTTTGGTCTACTAGCAGTTTATGGTGGTTCATCGCTCAGTTTTGCTGGGGTGACTTTGCCCCTTAATAATGCCCCACTATTCACCCAGTTCTGGGCCAATATTATTCCCTATACACCCTATGCCAAATTACAGACGGAGCAATGGGTGATTGGCAGTCCGCTCTCTCTTTCACTGCAACCGATGTTCGTGCTCGTCATTTATGTCGTGCTTTATGCTGTGCTGGCCTATGTCTTTCTCAAAAAAACAGCCAAAGGAGTGTCACCATGAAATCACTCTGGAAAGCTTATTGCCAAACTTTTAAAGACATTATTAGCAATACCAGTATTTTTACCACCCTAATTTTATCGGTTGTGTTTTACAGCTTTTTTTATCCAACGGCGTATAAAGCTGAACAGGCAGAAGCCTTGCCGATTATTATTGTCGACGAAGAGCAAAGTGCTTTAACCAATACCATTATCAGTCATGTCAGCCAAAGCCCCAATGTACAAATCAAGGCGGTGACTGGAAATTTTGCTGAAGCCAAATACTGGGTGGAAACTCAAAAAGCTGACGGGATTTTATTATTACCAGATAATCTTTCTCAATCTATCCGGCATGGTGAAAATGGCGGGATTGGGCTGTACTTAAGTGCTGCTAACTTTTTAATTACCAAACAGATTGGTTTAGGCTTGGTCTCTTCAGTAGAAAATACCTTAAGTGAATATGCTGAACGCTTTAGCGAGATTTCACACTTCTCTCCTGCCCTATCCATTCACCAGATTCCATTATTTAATACGCTTTCTGGCTATGGCAGCTATGTGTTTCCGGCTGTTGCGCCATTGATTATTCATCAGACTATTTTTCTAGGCCTGAGTATGTTAATTGCGTTGTATCGAGAAAGTAGACAGGTGATTAATCTGACCACCTTAAGTGGTATCAGTTTGGCGATTCTGACCATTGGCTGTCTGGGCTGTTATTACCTGTTTGGTTTTACTTTCTGGTATTTTGATTATCCCCGTGGTGGAAATTTCTGGGGCATGCTGCTGGCTGTACCCATCTTTGTATTCTGCATGATTGGTATTACCACACTATTCGCCAGTTTTCTGGACATGCCAGAACGCGCCGGTCATATCATTGTTTTTACTTCGATTCCGCTCTTTATGCTTTCAGGAGTCGCCTGGCCGCATGCTGCCATGCCAGTCTGGGTCCAACTTATTGGGCAAGCTTTACCTTCGACCCAAATCGTGCAGATGTTTATTCAGCTCAATCAGATGGGCGTGCCCACTTATATGATTCTAGGAAAGCTTGCTTATCTATTGGTGATCGGCATCATCTGTATGAGCTTAGGCTATTATCGGCTACGCCCACGTTCTTAGATATGGATTTATTCAGTCTATTCACATTGAAAATTATTCACCAAATACCTGAATATTAAAGTTGCGGATTTTAGTACTGCCATTCGGCTGGTCAAAACTCACATCATACTGAACCAGATTTTTTGGATAGACAATTTCATAGCTGACCTTGTATTCACTCGGTTTACCGTTATTTTCCTCGAAGTTCTTTCTCATGATAGTCTTGGACTTATATTCACCTTGCGGAATTGAACGTGAAAAACGCTTCATGATTTTTTCATTGTTTTGAAACTCTGCCTGCAACTTCGGTTCAAGCTGAGCTAAAAACTCGTCATATTTTCCATCACGCAGGTCTTCATAAGCTACTTGCGCTGCCTTTTCCTGCTCAGGGCTTGGATCGGGCATACTGTCCATTGCATTATTACAGCCGCTGAGTGCAATAGCTGCGGTCAAAAGCATCAATCTGGTTTTCATTATTTATCTCTCATTTAGCCGATGTGTAAAAAAGGACGCCGAAGCGCCCTTTTTCATCAGTAGCAGAACTTATTCCTCTACTGTATTGTCATCATCTTTTTCAGCTTCTTGTGTATCAGTTACATCATCAGCTGCAGATTCAGTATTTTCAATATCTTCCAATATTTCCAACTCATCTTCAACTGCTTCAATCGCTTCTACACCCACCAGTTTTTCATCTTCAGCCAGACGGATCAGACGAACACCTTGTGCATTACGACCAGTCTGTGCCACTTCAGAAGCACGGGTACGTACCAATGTACCGCCATCAGAAATCAGCATCAGTTCTTTAGATGCGTCAATCGCAACTGCACCGACCAGCTCACCGTTACGTTCTGAGGTCTTGATTGCAATCACACCCTTACCGCCACGTTTCTTGGTTGGGAAGTCATCTACCGGGGTACGTTTACCATAACCATTTGCAGAAGCACACAGCACTTCACCGGTTTCAGGTACAACCACTAGAGATACGATACGACTAATGAAGTTAGCTTCAGTTGTATCTTCATCATCAGATTCAACATCTGCATCTTCTGCATCTTCAACCTGAGAAGCACCGATGGTCACGCGCATACCGCGCACACCTTTGGCTGAACGACCCATTGAACGTACGTCAGTCTCTGCGAAACGAATTGCTTTACCTTCGTTCGAGAACAACATAATTTGCTGTTCACCGTCAGTAATCGCAACACCAATTAAGGTGTCATCGCCATTCAGTTCAATCGCACGTAAACCGTTTGAACGAACATTTGAGAACTGTTCCAGTTCTACACGTTTAATCGTACCGTACTCAGTCGCCATAAACACATAGAAGTTCTTACGAACAGCTTCGGCTTGCTGTGCAAAGTCATTGATGATGTCAGCATCAAGATCAGTGGTTGAAAGTGCTAAACCAAGCTCTTTCAATTGAACACGCAGTGCATCAGAAATATCATCTGCACCATCTTCAGATTCAGCAAGAGCTGCTTCTAGTGCCGCAAAGTGACTATTGATCACTTCATTGGTTTGCAGCTGGGCAGCATTGGTCTTCACAAATGCCTTGAAGTCAGCCAGACGTTCTTTGAATTTCTTCGGTGCATCAATCACTGGCAAGATAGCAGTAATGGTTTCGTTGTCATCCAGCGGCAACAAGTTCACCATTGGGCGACCTTTGGCACCACGCGAAGCTTGTGGCACCTCATAAACTTTCAGGCGATAAACCTTACCGACATTGGTGAAGCAAAGTACCGTAGCATGGTTCGATGTTACAACCATGTGCTGGATGTAATCGTCTTCTTTCATGCTGGTTGCAGACTTACCACGACCGCCACGACGCTGAGCAGCATAGTCAGATAATGGTTGAGTTTTCGCATAGCCTGTTTTTGAAACGGTCAGAACCATTTGCTCTTCAGGAATCAGATCTTCACGAGAGAAGTCGATACGAGATTCAACAATATCTGTTTTACGCGCATCGCCATATTGCTGAAGAATCAATGCCAGCTCTTCTTTAATGACGTTCATCAATAAGTTGAAGTCATTTAAGATGGCTGTGTATTCAGCAATTTGACCTAAGATTTCAGAATATTCAGCTTGAAGTTTATCCTGCTCAAGACCGGTCAAACGGTGCAAACGCAGTTCCATAATCGCGTTGACTTGAGTCGGAGATAAGCGATACACCTCACCATCAATACCAAATGGGCGCTCTGGATCTTCGCCTTCAATTTCGTTAGGACGTACAGAAACAGCACCCGCTTTTTCAAGCAATGCTGCCACACCGCCTGCTGCCCACTCACCTGCTTGTAAACGTTCACGCGCTTCAGCCGGGTTGGCAGAAGTTTTGATGGTTTCGATGATGGCATCAATATTTGCCAGAGCAACGGTTAAACCTTCTAAAATATGACCACGTTCACGTGCTTTGCGCAGTTCGTACATGGTACGACGTGTCACGACTTCCTGACGGTGACGAATGAACGCCGCAATGATGTCTTTCAGGTTCATCAATTTCGGCTGACCATTGTCCAGACACACCATATTGATGCTGAAAGAATTTTCTAACTGTGTATTCTGGAACAGGTTATTGACGATAACTTCAGCATTTTCACCACGCTTCAGGTCAATCGCAATACGCATCCCTTCTTTGTCAGATTCATCACGAAGTTCAGAAATGCCTTCAAGTTTTTTCTCTTTGACCAGCTCGGCGATACGTTCAATCGTTTTCGCTTTGTTGACCTGATAAGGAATTTCTGTGAAGACAATCGTAGTACGGCCAGATTTGGCATCTTCTTCAAAGTGATATTTACCACGAATATGCAAACGGCCTTTACCGGTACGATAGGCATCCACGATACCTGATTTACCGTAAATAATGCCACCTGTCGGGAAATCTGGACCGGAAATATATTCCATCAGACCTTCGATGCTGATATTTGGATTATCTGCATAAGCCAGACACGCATTCACCACTTCAGTCATGTTGTGTGGCGCCATATTGGTCGCCATACCGACTGCAATACCAGCCGCACCATTCACCAACAGGTTCGGAATACGAGTTGGCATGACTTGCGGAATACGCTCAGAACCGTCGTAGTTATCTTCCCAGTCAACTGTATCTTTTTCCAGATCAGCCAGTAATTCATGGGTCAGCTTACGCATACGAACTTCGGTATAACGCATTGCCGCAGCGCTATCGCCATCGATCGAACCAAAGTTCCCTTGACCATCAACCAGTTGGTAGCGCAGACTAAAGTCCTGGGCCATACGGACAATGGTTTCATAAACAGCAAAATCACCATGTGGGTGATATTTACCGATGACATCACCTACAACACGGGCAGACTTCTTGTAAGCTTTGTTGTAGTCATTGCCCAATTCGTGCATTGCGAATAGCACACGACGATGAACAGGTTTTAGACCATCTCGTACATCCGGCAAGGCACGTGAAACAATCACGCTCATTGCATAGTCTAAATACGAGTGCTTGAGTTCATCCTCAATGGCAATCGGTCTAATTTCCGATACGCTCATGCATACTCCTTATTCTACAAGCCAGATTTGGCTTGCATTTATATGTCGTAAATCCAGCTATAAATCGGCTCAAAAAAAAGCTGAACCAATATTAAAATTTAGTCGTACAGTATAGCATAATCTAGGCTAAATTTACCTGTTTCAGCCCCAACTATCCACAGGATTTTTAGTAGAAATTTTAATCACTTCACAATATTTTGATATTAAAAAACCTCTGCTTGCAGAGGTTCATTTTTTTCTTTAAAAAAGCAAGTCACTTAAATATGAAGTTTAGAATCTATATCGGACAAATCATCTTCAGCTATGACCTGACTAGTTGATTTTATCACAGCACAATCTTGCTTCATTAATGGATAAGCGACCAGGAATAAGCCGATAATAAGCGGAAATTCGTATAGTTCTTCCATCAAATCTTTATAGATAAAATCTGTAAAAATAAAATGAATAAAAAACCGATTATGTTCAATGCCATCAGACATCAGCAAGCCAATGAAAGCTAATATGAGTGCCCAAATTGGAAGTGATACATGCTTAAACTTATAAGCAATTTCTTGACGCAAAGGTGCTAAAAACAGCATAAACACCACGGGTGCAATCACAAGAACCGAAATACCACGGAAATAGATTTTTGGCACTTCCGGGAAATAGTCACGTCCCCAGCTGGTACTTCTACCAAACAGCATAATCTACCATGCAACTGACCAGAGCCAAAATTGTTTTTGACCTTTACTTAATTCAAATGGACGAATATAGAAAAAACTAAATACGGCAAAACCAAACAACATTAATGCTTGAATTGACTCAACTGCTGTAACCGTCATACCGCCTAACAAAGGAAGGTGCAAACTCGGGAGAAAAGGGAAAATCAAACAGCAGATCATCATTACCAAAATACTGACTGGTAACTGAAAATCAAATTTCACGGACACTCCGCCAAATGGCAAGCTTAATAAAAGTTTAATATTAACACAAAATATACAATAACCAAAATTTCGAGTCAGAAATGGACGACTTGTTAGTTAGATTAATTATTTAGATTAAAAAAAAGAAAAACGCTCCTAAAGGAGCGTTTTTTTGAAACTGATTCAGAAATTAGATTTTAGAAACCAATTCAGGAATTACAGTGTTCAGGTCACCTACTAACCAGTAGTCTGCTACTGCATTAATTGGAGCTTCTTCATCTTTGTTGATCGCAACGATCACTTTAGATTCTTTCATACCTGCCAAGTGCTGGATCGCACCAGAGATACCTACAGCGATGTACAGGTCAGGTGCAACGATCTTACCAGTTTGACCAACCTGCATATCGTTAGGAACGAAACCAGCATCAACTGCAGCACGTGAAGCACCTTGAGCAGCGCCAAGTTTGTCAGCTAGTGGATCAAGGATTTTGTGGTAGTTCTCACCAGAACCTACACCACGACCACCAGAAACGACGATACGAGCAGCTGTCAATTCAGGACGTTCAGATTTAACGATTTCTTCATTAATGAACTTAGAAATACCAGCATCACCAGTAGAAGCAGCAGCTTCAACCGCAGCAGAACCACCTTCAGCAGCAACCGCATCAAATGCAGTACCACGAACAGTTGCAACGATTACTGATTCAGAAGACTCAACAGTTGCAATCGCGTTACCTGCATAGATCGGACGCTTGAATGTATTTGCAGAATCAACAGCGATGATGTCTGTGATCATGCTGACATCAAGAAGTGCAGCAGCGCGTGGCAGAATGTTTTTGCCAGTTGTAGTAGAAGCAGCAAGAATATGGCTATAGCCTTTACCTAATTCTGCAACCAGTTTTGCTACATTTTCAGCCAATTGGTTTGCATAAGCAGCGTCGTCAGCAAGTAAAACTTTGCTTACGCCCGCAACTTTAGCTGCCTGATCAGCAACTGCTTGAGCGCCAGAACCAGCAACCAATACAGTGATATCACCACCGATTTTTTGCGCCGCAGCAACAACGTTTAAAGTAGCAGCGTTAAGTGCTTTGTTGTCGTGCTCAGCGATTACTAAAATACTCATGATTTTTATCCTTCTGTATTAGATCACTTTCGCTTCGTTTTTCAATTTTTCTACAAGCTCGTCTACAGACTTCACTTGTACGCCAGCTTTACGCTCTGCAGGAGATTCAACTTTTACTGTTTTCAGTTTAGTTGTAGTAGTTACACCGAAATCTGCAGGTGACTTGGTATCAAGCGGTTTTTTACGCGCTTTCATGATGTTTGGAAGAGCTGCATAACGTGGCTCGTTCAAACGTAAGTCAGTAGTTACGATCGCTGGAAGTGATAATTCAACAGTTTGTAGACCACCGTCGATTTCACGAGTCACTTGTACTTTGTCGCCTTCAACTTTAACTTCTGAAGCGAATGTACCTTGACCTGCACCTAGAAGTGCACCAAGCATCTGACCAACCTGGTTAGAGTCGTCATCAATTGCTTGTTTACCAAGAAGGATCAATTGTGGTTGTTCAGCTTCAACAACACCTTTTAAAATTTTAGCAACTTCTAGCGCACCTAGCTGGCTGTCATCAGCTTCAACCAGAATACCGCGGTCAGCACCAAGCGCCATTGCAGAACGGATTTGTTCTTGCGCTTCTTTAGGACCAATAGAAACAACAACGATTTCTGAAACAGTTCCTTTTTCTTTTAAACGAACCGCTTCTTCCACCGCGATTTCACAGAATGGGTTAATTGACATTTTAACGTTTGTTAAGTCAACACCACTGTTGTCCGGCTTAACGCGAACCTTAACGTTGGCATCAACCACACGTTTTACAGCAACAAGAGCCTTCATGTAATCCTCGGCTGTTTTAGCAAATGTAAATGTTGAGAAAAGTTATAATAACTCTTCACTTAAATTTTTTTAGGTGCCCTATCTTGCAATGTGCACGGCATTTCGGTCAAGTCACAATTCAGCAAAGAGCTGTAAAAATGCGTAATTTTCCTTGAACGATGCGTTCACAATTAATCCGTATCGATTTATTACAATGAATTTTATCAATATTTAATAAAATTTAACCTTTGATTTTTATTATGTTTTTATTTGATGAAACACATCAGAACTTTTGATTTTTGCTTATTAAATGCACAAATCCGTCCTGAGATTTGTGGAAAATGACTTATATTTAAAAATGACCGCTTTGGTCAGTTTGGACATAATAGAGAATTGTTCATCATTTATTCTGCATATCTGCTCAATTTACTCCGCTTTATTTTGTTGGCAGGTCTAAAAATCGGGTTGTCATCAATCTATAAATATAAAAAAAGCATACCGGGAGCAGTATGCTTTTTTAAAATACGACATTGCTTAATTAATAATTAACCAGCTTGCAGCAAGGGCAAGTAAACCACCTGAGGTGCCATCAACCCATTTCTGTTTACGCTCATCAATTTGTGTATTGCGGGTAATTCTGCTGAACAGAATGCTGAGAGCACAATAAACAATGAAAATCATACCGATAAAAATAAAAGAGAGAATTAAGCCTTGGCTCACCGTATTTCCGCTTTTATCGATAAACTGCGGCAAGATCGCAAAATAGATCAGCATGCCTTTAGGATTGAGTAAGGCCGTAAAGAAGCCTTTTTTCACTGGATTAGCACTGGTCTTTTTCTCAATTTTCATTGAATTTTTGCTAAATACTGATTTCAACAGGCTACAAGCCAGATAGAGCAAATAAGCAATACCCAACCAGCGAATCGCCTCAAACAATACCGGAAAAGACACGATAATGGCTGCGATTCCTAATGCTACCAAAATGGAATGTACCAGATAGCCTGTACAGATCCCGATGGTTGCCATCATGCCTGCTTTTGCATCTTTACCCATCACTTGAGACAGGATAAACAGCATATCTGGTCCAGGTGTAAAAATCAGGGGGAGCACGGTCAGTGCAAAAAGTGCAAATACAGACATTTCCTTTTTCCTTTGAATCTTCGGAAAGTGAAATTAGTATCTGCGAATTTTTACAAAATAGGCTTTCAATTTATTTTATAATAAGTATTATTTTTCGAATTATATTCTAATTTATGAAAATATCTTCCAAGTCTGTGCGAGTAAAACTTGATCGAATTGATAAAAATATCATTCATCACTTGCAAGCCAATGGTCGTATTCAGAACAACGATCTGGCACGTGAAATTGGACTATCCCCTTCTTCCTGTCTGCGTCGGGTAAAATTACTTGAAGATGCGGGCGTGATCCAAAATTACACCACCATCGTGGATTCACAGAAAATCGGTTTTCAACTGATTCTGTTTTCACGGATCTGGCTGGTCGGTCAGGATGCAGAAACCATTGATACTTTTATCGAGGCGATGAAAGAGCTGCCTCAGGTGATGGAGTGCTATATCATTCTGGGTGAATGTGATGCGATGTTAAAAGTTGTGGTGCCTGATCTGGAAAGTTACCGTAAATTCCAGTCCACACATTTGACCAAGAAAAATGGCATTACCAGTGTCAAAACAGATTTACCCAGCCAGATTATCAAGCAAAGTTTTCAGTTACCCTTGGATGACTTATAAAATATTTTAGCAATAAAAAAGGATGACCTTAGTCATCCTTCATGTTCATTAAACTTGCAGAAAGTCACGATGCACATGACTCAGTTCAATCAGTTCATAAGACTTCAGATCGAAAATATTCCAAATTTCGAGCGCATCTTCTTTTAGGTCAACAGCTTTACTGGCTCGCTGCGTGGTCTGCCATTGCAGATCAGAAATCCATAGATAATACTGGCCTGTTTCAGGATTATAAGCCTGCATTTTTCCTTCTGCATTAATCCCTTGCACGATTGCTCCTTCAGGGAGAACGGCTTCAATAGTGGGCAAGCTAATCTCAACAAAATGTTTAATCTGGCGTAAACCATAACCCGCAAACATGTCTTTTTGGGCTGGGCTTAACTGCGCATGCTTTTGTTGTATATCCGGGATAATTGCTGTGTCCATAAAAATTCCAGTATCGAGATCGCTGATTTTCTTTTAAAAATTAATTACTATTTATACTTATATCCGAAAACAGCCATTTGAAAAATAAGACAATAGTGAAATATCTTTCCAACAGTCTGTTCAGGTCATATTTTGAGCATGATACATGAAAGTTTTATGCCATGAATCCTAATCATCCGACAAGCGGAAGAAAACTTTATATTTTCCCTATTCTTTATGCTGTGCCCGCGGATGCGCCTGATCATAAATCTGCGCAAGTCGATCAAAATCAATATGAGTATAAATTTGTGTGGTACTCAAATTGCTATGCCCCAACATTTCCTGAACGGCACGAAGATCACCACTATTCGACAGCATATGGCTGGCAAAACAATGCCGTAACAAATGCGGATGCAGGTCAACACTAACCCCTGCACGCTGCGCCTGAAACTTGACCCGGTTTTCAATTTGCCGTGCACCGAGCGGATTGCCTTTTTGGGTGATAAATACATTCGCGTCAGGTACAAAATCACCATTCCAGAGCGGATAAATTTTTAGCCATTCCATCAGACTGTCTTTGGCTTTTGAACCAAAAGGCACTACCCGGGTTTTATTGCCTTTACCAGTAATACGCAAGAGCTGACGATTAAAATCAACATCCTTGATTCTTAAGCTCTGAATTTCTGCCAAACGTAAACCACTGGAATAGAGTAATTCCAGAATCGCCTTGTCTCTCAACCACATTTGCTGCTGCGCTTCGGTTTCTGGAGCCGGCTGGTCCAGAATCTGGTTCACAGTTTCAATATCGACCATACCCGGCAAAGGACGTGACTGACGTTTCAACTGAAAATCATCAGCCGGATTAAATGCAAGATACTGCGCCTGCTCTGCCCATTTCATGAACTGGCGAATCGAAGAGAGCATCCGCTGCAAGCTACTCGAACTTAATCCGTGCTGCTCGACTTTTTCAGCCAGAAATTGGCGTAAATCCGTGGCTTCCACATCATTAAGCGCTAGTTGTTGTACTGCGCAGAACTCCAGAAAATCAGCCACATCACGTTCATAGGCCTGCAAGGTATGTTTAGACTGGTTCTGGATCTCACGTTCTTTGAGCCAGATTCCGAGCAAGTCTTTTGCAGAAAGCTTTACTTGCTCCATTCAATTGACTCCAGCCAAGCTTCAATCAGTTCTGCGGTCTGTACTGGATGAGTCGCCGCAAAGAAATGATCTCCGCTTTGAATTACATGCAGGTTTGCATGTTTCAAATTTTGCTTTAAGCATTGCCCCACCTGAACGGTACTTAAAGCGTCTTGGTCACCCCAGATCAGTAGAACAGGAATCTCAAGATTGCTTAACTGTTTCAGGCTAAATACGGTTTGATCTTGTAAAAACCAATCAGGAACATCTTTAAACTGCTCGCGATAATCTATCCGCCAGTCAGCACAACCGAACTGTGATAGATCCACACCACCAGAAGTTGCCAATAAAACCAGTCCTTTGACTTTCTGTGGATGATGTAGTGCAATTCCAACTGCAAGAACTCCCCCCATGGACTGGGCAACCAGAATCGAATCATCCTCAATCTGCTCTGTGATGAGTTCCTGCAGATCATGAAGATTTTGAATAGTTGAATTTAGTTCTACCCCATCGAAGCCCGGATATGTCAATATTTTTGTAGATTGATCTGTTTTTAAATGAGCCAACAACGGCTGCCAAAAGCCTTGGCTGCCTGATGCACCCGGTAAAAACACAAGCTGATTCATAGAGCTGTTGTGATATCAATTAAATATGGAATTCATCCTATCATAAAAAAAGCACCGTACTATGTGCGGTGCTTTTTAGAGAAATAAATGTGGGATTAACCCTGGAAGTAGCGCAAGTCCAGTCGACCTTCATAAACATTGGCGGTTGGGCCCGTCATCCAGACTACATCACCTTCTTTCCATTCAATCTGCAATTTACCACCCGCAAGTTCAATTTCGACCTTGCTAGATAACAAACCACGGCGCATACCAGACACTGCTGCAGCACAGGCACCTGTACCACAAGCCAGTGTTTCGCCTACACCACGCTCATAAACACGTAAACGGGCATGCTTTTCATCAATGATCTGCATAAATCCAGCATTAACGCGTGCCGGGAAACGCACATGAGATTCCACCTGTGGACCAATTTTAGCCACATCAGCAGTCAAC
Organism: Acinetobacter sp. GFQ9D191M; assembly: GCF_011174875.1. Lineage (NCBI taxonomy): Bacteria > Pseudomonadati > Pseudomonadota > Gammaproteobacteria > Moraxellales > Moraxellaceae > Acinetobacter > Acinetobacter sp. GFQ9D191M. The sequence goes on along the minus strand of NZ_JAALGV010000002.1, from coordinate 97,982 downwards.
ACATCCGGAACAATCGTCACTGCATGTGGATTACCCATATTCACCACATCAATCGTCAGTTTCTCACCACCCGCCAGATCGATGTCATACAGATTTTCCGGTTCTTCAGCCACGAATGGAATTTCCTGAGGTAGGAATTTTGGATAACCCATATTCACTCGTACCCAGCCATTGGCACCAAGTTCAGGTTCCACGATTCCAGCTTTGGTCTGTACCTTGATTTTGGTTTTAGTCGTTAATTGACGTTCATGCACGAAACGGGCAAAACAGCGCACACCATTACCGCACTGCTCAACTTCAGAACCATCCGCATTAAAAATACGGTATTTAAAATCTGCACTTGGAATATCAGGCGGTTCAACAATCAAGAGCTGGTCAAAACCCACACCAAAGTTACGATTTGCCAAGCGCTGAATAGTGAGAGTATCCAGATAAGCACGCTGGCTAATCAGGTCTACCACCATAAAATCATTGCCCAGGCCATGCATCTTGGTAAATTCAAGCAACATTATTCAGTCTCCTTAAGGCAATAAACGCTCACGTTCCCAAAGTGATTCAACCGTTTCACGCTCACGAATCAGATGCGCCTGATCACCATCCACCATCACTTCAGCAGCACGGCCACGACTGTTATAGTTTGAACTCATTACGAAACCATATGCACCAGCCCCAAGAACTGCTAGTACATCATTTTCTTTAATGGCAAGCTCGCGTTCTTTGCCCAGGAAATCGCCTGTTTCACAGATCGCGCCCACCACATCCCATTCTTTTGTTTCCACATCTGTACGCGGTGTCACAGACTGAATATCCATCCATGCTTTATATAAAGCTGGACGAATCAGGTCATTCATCGCAGCATCAATGATGGCAAAGTTACGGTGATTGGTTGGTTTCAGCAGATCCACTTTGGTCAGTAAAACACCTGCATTGGCAGAGATACTACGACCCGGCTCCATATAAACTTTCAGGCCCAGTTTTTCTAAAGCCGGACGCATGGCATTGGCATATTCTTCAACCGATGGCGGTGTTTCATCTTTATACGTCACACCTAGACCACCACCGATATCAATGTGTTTCAAGTTGATGCCCATGTCTTTCAGCTTGTCGATCATCACAATGACACGATCCAGCGCATCAACAAAAGGCTGAGTTTCAGTCAACTGCGAACCGATATGACAGTCAATCCCGACCACTTCAAGATTTGGCAATGACGCTGCATATTGATAAGTTTCAAATACGCTGTCTGATGGAATACCGAATTTGTTTTCTTTTAAACCAGTGGAAATGTAAGGATGAGTTTTAGCATCCACGTCCGGATTCACACGTAGAGAAATCGGCGCTTTAACATTAAGTTCGGCCGCTACTTTCTGAATACGATCCAGCTCGGCATAAGATTCCACATTAAAGCAGGCAATGCCGACTTCCAGTGCTTTCTTGATATCTGCTTCAGATTTACCCAGACCTGAGAATACGATTTTTGAAGGCTCACCACCGGCTTTCAAGACACGAGCCAGTTCACCACCAGTCACGATATCGAAACCAGCACCCTGCTTGGCCAATACATTCAATACCGCAAGATTAGAGTTTGACTTTACCGCAAAACAGATTTGATGATCGATAAAGCTAAAAGCACGGTCCATATCCAGATAATGCTTTTCAAAAGTTGCTTTTGAATAAACATAAAGTGGTGTGCCAAATTGCTCTGCGAGCTGTTGCAGTGAACATTGCTCAGCATGCAATACCCCATTAATGCGGGTGAAACTCATGAATGTATCCTTTCTCTGAAAGTCTTAAGGAGATGGTGTTGAATCGGATTCAGCGGGCGCTTCAAATTGCTGCTTGACCGGCGCATCCTGTTGTTCATCTGATACTTGCGGTGCAGATTCAGTATTTTTATAGAGTAAATACTTGGCACGTTTATCGTAGTTTGGATCATTTGGAAGATGTAAAGCTCCCGACTGCCCACAACCGACCAAGGCAAAACCGACTGTAATTAAACTGATGTAGCAAATGACCTGACGCATCTGACCACCTATATGAGTATTTTCGATGAAGTATAACGCGATCATCCGTATGACCAAAGCGCTAAACGCTAGAGAGTATATTCAGACATAAAAAAACGCCAGCAGATCGCTGACGTTTTTATTGATATGGATTATTTATGTTTCTGTTTATAGAAGCCTAAATATCCAATAATCAGCAAAATGAACCAGACTGGGCTGACCATCAAGGCACGACGGGTATCATCTTCCAGCGATAACACACCAATCATACCAACAAAGAAAATAATGACGATCCAGCAAGTCACCAATCCTCCAGGCAGCTTGAATATGGATTTAGCATGCAATTCCGGACGGGTACGGTAATAGATCATGTAGCTCCAGATAATGATCAGCCATACACAGATAAACAGAATAGTCGACAAAGTCGTTGCTAAGGTAAATGCTTCAACCGTATTCGGCACGAAGTATTGTAATGCTGCACCGAGCAATAAACAGATCGCTGAGAAATACAAAGCATTCGCTGGAACGGCGCGCGAATTCAAACGACCAAATGCTTTCGGTGCCTGTTCTTCACGAGACAAACCAAACAGCATACGGCTGGTTGAGAACACCCCACTGTTCATCGATGACATTACTGATGACAACACCACCAGGTTCATGATGATCGCGGCCGCCGCAATACCTGCTTGACTGAACAGATTTACGAACGGAGAAACATTTGGATTGATCTGATCCCATGGTGTCACTGACATCACAATGATCAGAGCTAGCACATAGAAAATAATGATACGGATCGGAATCGAGTTCACCGCTTTAGGCAGGTTACGCTCTGGATCTTTGGTTTCAGCAGCCGTAGTACCAACCAGCTCTACACCCACAAAGGCGAAAATCGCAATCTGGAAACCGGCCAGGAAGCCCATAGTTCCTGTCGGGAATAAACCGCCATGATCCCAGATATGGGCAAATGAAGCGACCGTACCTGCATCATTAGTAAAGCCAGTAAAGATCATCCACAGACCCACACCAATCAAAACAATAATGGCGATAATCTTGATCAAAGCAAACCAGAATTCCATTTCACCAAACAGTTTCACGGTTGCCAGGTTCAAGCCCATAATAAAGACAATAGAGGCAATACTGATCAACACGCCTTCACCCGGAGTAAATGGCAGACCGTTATTAAAGAATTGCAAGTAATAGATAATGGCTGACAAATCCGCGATACCAATCGTGATCCAGCATAACCAGTAGGTCCAGCCGACAAAATAACCTGCCCATGGCCCGATCAGATCTGTGGCAAAATCAATAAAAGATTTATATTGCAGATTGGATAACAATAATTCACCCAATGCACGCATGACCAGAAACACCATAAAACCGATGATCATATAAATCACCAGAATGGATGGTCCTGCCAGGCTAATGGTTTTCCCTGAACCCATAAACAGGCCGGTGCCAATCGCACCCCCAATGGCAATTAACTGCAGGTGCCGGTTGGATAAACTACGCTGTAGCTCACCATCTTCCGATGATGAGTGACTATATTTTTCTGACATTATTTCATTTCAACTTTGAGTTTTAATCGCGACAAATTAACGTAAAAAACATGGAATACAAAAAGAAAATTCGCATCATTTGTATTTTCCAACTAATCTTGCAAGTTAATTTATTTTTCTTATATCAATATTCATTTATCTTTAGTCTTAGTTTTAAGGCGCAATGAATACAGGATTTTTCTTGTCAAAGCGCTGAAACTATGTAAAAAATAGAATACAAATCCGCCAATATTCGCGTTTAGGATGAGCGCGCATGGCATAGCAATTGCTTTTCAATCAACATCTCAAATAAAGCTGACACGGATAAATAAGAAGAAATTTATGCAAAATTTACAAAGCATCATGGAAACCGTCAGTGGCTGGGTCTGGGGCCCATATATGCTGGTCCTCATTGTCGGTACCGGTATATTCCTGACCTTCCGCCTGCTGTTCTGGCAGTTCCGCATGTTGCCACTGGCCTTTAAACAGGTTTTTGGCAAACACCCTTCGCATGAAGGCGATATTTCCCAGTTTGGCTCACTCATGACCGCACTGTCAGCTACCATCGGTACCGGTAATATTGCCGGTGTCGCGACTGCCTGTGTACTGGGTGGTCCTGGGGCCGTATTCTGGATGTGGATGACTGCCCTGTTCGGAATGGCAACCAAATATGGCGAAGGTGTACTGGCCGTCAAATACCGGGTTAAAAATGAACGCGGTGAAATGTCTGGCGGTCCAATGTATTACATTGAGCGTGGCCTGAAATGGAAATGGCTGGCGCTGATCTTTGCGTTCTTTGGTGCTGTCGCATCTTTCGGAATTGGTAGTTCAGTTCAGTCCAACACTGTTGCACTTGCAGTAGAAAATGGTTTCGGTCTGGAAACCTGGGTTACAGGGATCGTAATCACTGCATTTTCTGCACTGGTAATTCTGGGCGGGATTAAGTGGATTTCTAGAGCTGCTTCTTTCATTGTACCGATCATGGCGATTGGTTATGTAGCGGGCGGTCTGATCATTATTTTCACCCATCTCGATTTAGTGGGCCCTGCACTGAAAATGATTTTCACCTATGCCTTTACTGGTGAAGCTGCCGTAGGTGGTGCGATTGGTGCAGCGATTCGTTATGGTGTCGCGCGTGGTGTCTTCTCGAATGAAGCTGGTATGGGTTCGGCACCGATTGCCGCTGCTGCTGCAAAAACCGATCATCCTGCCCGTCAAGGTCTGGTTTCCATGACCGGAACTTTTATTGACACGATTATTGTCTGTTCGATTACTGGTATTGTCTTGGTGATGGGCTTCATCATGGCCGGCAGTGATTTTGGTGGACAAACCGGTGCTGTTCTGACCGTTTCTACATTTAACAAACTGCTGCCAGGTGTTGGTGGCTGGATTGTGACCTTCGGCATTATCTTCTTCGCCTATTCCACCATTTTAGGCTGGAGCTACTACGGGGAAAAATGTGCAACCTATCTGCTCGGTGAGAAATTTCTATTCCCTTATCGCATCATCTATATCCTGTCAGTATTTATTGGCTGTGTCGCGACACTAGATCTGGTCTGGCTGTTTGCAGATACCTTCAACGGTTTGATGGCCATTCCAAACCTGATCGGCCTGTTACTGCTGTCTGGGGTGATCGTGAAAGAATCTAAAGATTTTATTGCTCGCCGTAAATCAGGTGAACTGTATTAATCAAATTTAAAACCCTTAATAAAAAGGCCACGTTCATCGTGGCTTTTTTATTATTTAAGTTTGCTAAAAATATCAGTTCACACGGCCAGAAAATTCATCGTCATCATCATGAGCTTGATTTAGATTTAAGAACTCTTCACGGTCTGCTTCAATTTCCAGCGCAGTTTCTAGAGATAATACAAAGAACAGCACTCCCGGAATCTTCATCTCCCCTTCGGCATCTTCCAGATGTTCACTGACCATTTGGTAAACCGGATGGGCTTCATCAAATGGCACATCGATATAAAGATCACCTGAATAACTTTCAATTACGCCAGGCTGTTCTATCCCCATACAGGGTGCAAAGTTAATTTGGCGTTGCTCCAGCCATTCCATCAGGTTCTGCCGCAAATGATAGGACTCAGCATCTGCATTTTCATGTTCGTAATTTTCAAAATGTACAAATAATACATCACGGTCTTTTTCACGTGCGATCGCATCGATATGTTTTAAAAGTTGTGGCATGTCAGGATTCCTGTACCCGTGATGAATTTTCTCATTATAGAAGGTATTTCACTTTCATGTAGAAAGGTAAATTCATATGCGTCATATGCTGACGTAAATCAGTGACTTTTTCAGCCAAAGGTCTTGGTTTTCAGTCTCATTCACCGCTATGCTGTAGCCCCCATTCCCAATATTTATTTTCGGAAATTATGGCTAAAGCAAAAAGTGTGTATCGTTGTGAACAATGTGGAGCAGACCATCCTAAATGGGCGGGTCAGTGTTCTGAATGTGGGGAATGGAACAGTCTGGTAGAAGTCAGTATTGCGCCAGCAACGACACATCGTGCTCAGCCAAAAATTGGAGGTTATGCCGGTCAGGCAGCTGCGATTACTACCTTAAATAAAGTGTCTGTTTCACATGAAACCCGTCTGCAAACCGGGATTGGCGAATTTGACCGAGTCTTAGGTGGTGGTCTGGTCACAGGTTCCGTGGTGCTAATTGGTGGTGATCCGGGGATTGGTAAGTCAACTATCTTATTGCAAACTGCAACCCATATGGCAGCCGGCAACAGCTCTGCCCTGTATGTGACAGGTGAAGAATCCCTGTCTCAGGTGGCATTGCGTGCCCAGCGTCTGGACTTACCCACAGACCAGTTGAAAGTCATGGCAGAAACCTGTGTGGAACGCATTTGCGAGGTGCTTGCACAGGAACGTCCTGCTGTTGCGATTCTGGATTCGATTCAGACTTTATATACCGAAACCTTGCAGTCTGCGCCAGGTGGTGTATCACAGATCCGTGAGTCTGCCGCCCTACTGACCCGTTTCGCCAAGAATAGCGGAACTGCCCTGTTTATTGTCGGTCATGTGACTAAAGAAGGTGCCTTAGCAGGTCCACGTGTATTGGAACATATGGTGGACTGTGTGCTGTATTTTGAAGGCCAGTCGGATTCTCGTTACCGTATGATCCGCGCAGTCAAAAACCGTTTCGGTGCAGTCAATGAACTTGGCGTCTTTGGCATGACCGATAAAGGTCTGCGTGAAGTCGCCAATCCATCTGCCATTTTCCTCAGTCGTTATGATGAAGCGATTCCAGGTTCCATCGTCATGATTAGCCGTGAAGGAACTCGCCCACTCCTGGTTGAAGTTCAGGCTTTGGTCGATGACGCTCATGGCCAGCCACGCCGTGTAGCCTTGGGGTTAGAGCAGAATCGTCTGAATATGCTGCTGGCCGTGATGCACCGTCATGGTGGCGTACAAACATCCGGACAGGATGTCTATGTCAATATCGTCGGTGGTTTAAAGATTACCGAAACCGGTTCTGACCTGGCTGTACTTTTAGCGTGTGCATCTAGTATCCGGACCAAAGCATTGCCTCAGCAACTGGCTGTTTTTGGTGAAGTTGGTCTTTCTGGTGAAATTCGTCCAGTGCCGAATGGTCAGGAACGTCTGAAAGAGGCAGTCAAACATGGTTTTAAATATATTATTTTACCGCGTGCCAATGCACCGCAAAAACCGATTCCCGGCGTACAGGTCATTGCTGTAGCCCGATTGCATGAAGCCCTGAGTGAAGCCATGAGCCTAAGTGATGAACTCAGTTAGTTTTAATCGATAAATCTTGCAAAAAGCTTAAAAAAATACACATTTTTGATTGAAATCCCCTATAAAGCCTATATAAATAGAGTATTCAAATAAGTTTTTTTCACATAGGAAAATTGAATGGAAGTTCGACAGCGTGGTTTGATTGCAGGTCTTTTAACAGCAGCATTACTGGTTGCTCCTTTAACTGCTGAAGCAAAACGTGCCGGTGGCGGTAAAAGCCATGGTATGCAACGTTCTGCTGCGCCTACTCAATCTTATCAACAACCTCGTCAAGCTGCGCCAGCACAACAGGCTCCAGCCGCTGGTGCTGCAACTCAGCAAAGATCTGGCCCAGGTGTAGGTAGTATGGTTGCTGCCGGTGTAGCAGGTGCTGCCGTGGGTGCGGTTGCTGCCAATGCGCTGGCTGATGACAAAGAAGTACAAGCGGCTTCTGAAGCTCAAGCAGCTCAACAGCAACAAGAGGAAAAAGGTGGTATTCCTGGCTGGATCTGGATCTTGCTTGCTGCCGCTGTTGCCTTCTTCATTTTCCGTAAGATGGGCGCAAAAAAAAAAGTAGCTTCTAATCCATACGCTCCAAATAGTGGTGCTGGTCATTCAGCACCATTTGGTCAGACACCTCCTCGCGGTGGTGACAATACCAATATTTTTGGTCAGAACGTGGGTGGTAGCACGCCAAGCACAAATGCTCCGTTTGGTTCAGCTCCGGTAAATAATGCGCCATTTGGTGCAGCCTATACCAATAGCGGCAACCAGCTTCCAGATGGTACAGAACCTGCGACTTTCTTACGTGTTGCACGTCAGCGCTTTAACCACATTCAGTCAATGAATACGGCGAGCAATATTTCAGAAATTAAACGTTACCTGACTCCTGATCTTTACCAGTCGATGTATAACGATATTATGGCAAATCAGGATCAGGACGTAGCTGAGTTCTCTAACCTGAATGCAATGGTTGTGGATTCATCGAATGAGAATGGTCAATACGTAGTAAGCGTACGCTTCACTGGTACTGTAAGTGAAGACTTGAATAGCCAACCTCAACCGTTTGCTGAAATCTGGCACTTTGTCAAACCTGCCGGTTCTCAACAAGATTGGGTGGTTGCAGGAATCCAGCAAGACTAAATTCTTATCTCATTAATCGTATATCAACAGCGGCTTTCGGGCCGCTGTTTTGCTTTCTGAATCATGGAAAAATATTTAAATTTATTCTTGTTCTCTTTCTATTCGTTTTATTGTTATTCCTCTAAACAAATAGCTTAGTTTGCGTGTTTTAAGCTCTATCAGTCGACTTTTATACAAAAGCCAGTTTTCGGATTGGCTTTTTTATTTTGAACCTTTTAATCTAGATACAAAGATATTTGAGATACTGACATGACTGAGCGTGTTTCTCCCCCTGCCACGCTGGCAAACCGCGCATTGGCAGGCAATGCCGAAGCCCAATTTGAGCTTGCCGAGCTCTATATGCAAAGCGAGCATGACGAAGACATCATGCTGGCCGAAGAGTGGGCATTGAAAGCAGCCAATGGTGGCTGGGTTGAAGCCATGTACTGGCTCGGTGAGGGTTATACGGTTTATGCCAAAGAAATCGCTGAGGAAGACCCAGAAGATTCCAAAGCTCACTTTGAGTTAGCCTATTACTGGTTGAGCAAAGCCAATTTCGAAAAACACTCTGCAGCGACTTTAGAACTGGCTGGTTTTTACCGTCGTGGTGATGTGGTCGAAAAAGATGTTGAAAAATCTATCGCTCTTGTAAAGCAAGCAGCTGAATGGGGTGAAGTTCAAGCCATGCGTGATCTTGCCTTTATTTATGCCAATGGTCTTGGTGTGGCCGCTGATGACATACAGGCAGATTACTGGACTAAGAAAGCAGATGAAATTGAGCAGGACATAGAATAAATAACAAGCCCGTCAGATGATGGGCTTTTTTACGAGAATAAAACTTTATTTCAGTTTTCAAATATCAGGATATTTCTCAAAATATTTTCAAAATTTTCTTATTAGTCAGATAATAAACAATTTCGGATTGGAACCAAATTAATTTCCAAGTACAATACCTCGCTAGTCGAGGGATGCTGCGACGTTTTACAGGTACGAAATGTAAAAGCGCCAGGCTCGACGATCGGTCCAACTTTTTCTAGACGGACCAACAACGGCATCCGCGAACTGAATGATCAATTATTGTTTTTTATAAGGAGATCGTGATGAACGCGGTTAATGCTTCATTTACAGATTATAAAGTTGCCGATATTTCCCTAGCTGACTACGGCCGTAAAGAAATCAAACTTGCAGAAGCTGAAATGCCAGCCCTAATGGGTTTGCGTAAACGCTACTCAGCTGCTAAACCGCTTGCTGGTGCCAAAATTCTTGGCTGTATCCACATGACTATTCAAACTGCGGTTTTAATTGAAACTCTGGTTGAATTAGGCGCTGAAGTTCGCTGGACTTCTTGTAACATCTTCTCTACTCAAGACCATGCTGCTGCTGCAATCGCTGCACGCGGTATTCCTGTATTTGCATGGAAAGGCGAAACAGAAGAAGAATACATGTGGTGTCTTGAACAACAGATTAATGTCAATGGCAAACCTTGGGATGCCAATATGATTCTGGATGATGGCGGTGATTTGACAGCTGTTGTTCACGAAAAATATCCTGAACTGATTGCAAAAATTCACGGGATTACTGAAGAAACAACTACAGGTGTAGCACGTCTTCTGGAAATGTGGAAAGACGGCTCTCTGAAAGTTCCTGCGATCAACGTCAACGATTCAGTAACCAAGTCTAAAAACGACAACAAATATGGTTGCCGTCACTCTCTAAATGATGCGATCAAACGTGCAACTGACATGCTGCTTTCTGGCCGTCGTGCATTAGTGATCGGCTATGGTGACGTAGGTAAAGGTTCTGCTCAGTCTCTTCGTCAAGAAGGCATGATCGTACGTGTATCTGAAATCGATCCAATCTGTGCGATGCAAGCATGCATGGACGGTTATGAAGTGGTTTCTCCATACAAAAACGGCGTTCAAACTGGCAAAAAAGAAGATGTGAACGTTGATCTTCTTCAAAATACCGACCTGATCGTGACTACAACTGGTAACTACCACGTATGTGACGCTGCGATGCTAGATACACTGAAAGCTGGCGCAGTGGTTTGTAACATTGGTCACTTCGACACTGAAATCGATACTAACTACTTACGTGGTTATAAATGGGTTGAAGTGAAACCTCAAGTACACCAAGTATATCGTTCAGAAAATGAAAATGATTACCTGATCCTGCTTTCTGAAGGTCGTCTGGTAAACCTGGGTAATGCAACTGGTCACCCATCACGTGTGATGGACGGTTCATTCGCGAACCAAGTATTGGGTCAAATGCACCTGTTCGCTGAGAAATTTGCGGATCTTCCTGAAGATCAAAAACAAGCAGCGATTCGTGTAGAACTGCTTCCTAAGAAATTAGACGAAGAAGTTGCTGCTGCAATGGTTGCCGGTTTCGGTGGTGTTCTGACTCAATTGACTCTAGAACAGGCAGATTACCTAGGTGTACCTGTTGAAGGTCCATTCAAGTCTGATGCTTATAAATACTAATTTTTGATTTCCACCTCACCCCGGCCCTCTCCTATAAGGAGAGGGAGATTTCCATTGTGAAAATTGTTATAGGGTAAGTCTTTAAAGACTTTAACTATCACAATGGTAGTCCCTTCTCCCTCTGGGAGAAGGTTAGGATGAGGGTAATCTATAAAATACAAGTATTTATAAAAAGGATTTGAACATGTCTAAACAGATTCCAATTTCTTTTGAGTTTTTCCCGACCAAAACCGATGCGGGTGCAGAAAAACTTAAAACCGTACATCAAGAACTACAACTGCTGAACCCAGAATTCTTTTCTGTGACGTATGGCGCGGGTGGTTCAACACGCGAACGTACTTTATCTACGATCAATGACTTTAATGGTAAAGGTACCCCCGTTGCCCCTCACCTGTCTTGTATCGGTGATGACAAAGCGCGTATCGCTGAACTGCTTGATTTGTATAAGGCACAAGGAATTAACCGTATTGTCGCGCTGCGTGGTGACTTGCCATCTGGTCAGGTGGGCCTGGGTGAATTGCCTTATGCACAGGATCTGGTTCGCTTTATCCGTGAACATTCAGGTGACCACTTCCATATTGAAGTTGCCGCTTATCCTGAAATGCATCCACAAGCAGACAGCTTTGATAAAGACATTCAGCACTTTGTGGATAAGGTAAATGCAGGTGCCAATGCGGCATTGACCCAGTTCTTCTTTAACCCGGATGCATACTTCTACTTTGTAGACCGTATCCAGAAAGCAGGCATTGATATTCCAGTAGCGCCAGGCATCATGCCAATTACCAATGCCAGCAACCTGATTCGCTTCGCAGATGGTACAGGTGCTGAAATTCCACGCTGGATTCGCAAACAACTGGCAACTTATGGCGACGATACTGCAAGCATTAAAGCCTTTGGTCATGAAGTCGTGGTGAAATTCTGTGAACGCCTGATTGCTGGCGGTGCACCGAGCCTGCATTTCTACACCATGAATACCACTGATCCAACCCGTCAACTTGTTAAAGACCTCGGTCTTGCATAAGTAAAATACCTGATTTGAGAGTAAAACTTTAATGCCACGTTTTTTTATTGAAGCTGATTTAGCAGTAGATACCACTGTAGAACTGACTGAAACAGTGTTTCATCATTGGGTTAAAGTTTTACGTGCTCAAGTCGGCGAAAAAGCCACCCTGTTCAATGGACAAGGTGGCGAATATGAAGTTGAACTGGTTGAAGTTTCCAAAAAGTCGGCTGCTGTACAGGTCAATAGTTATAACCCTACGGATCGCACACCAAAATTTAAAGCCTTGCTTGGCCAGGTCATGAGTAAAGGTGACCGCATGGATTATGCGATCCAGAAAGCGGTCGAACTGGGTGTATCTGAAATTCAGCTTTTAACCTCTGAACGCTGTGAGATGCGCCTGAAATACGACCGCGACCAGAAGAAACTGGATCATTGGCAAGGTGTAGCCATTGCCGCTTGCGAACAGTGTGGAATGAATATTGTTCCTAAAATTTTAGCGCCAATGTCACTTGAAAAATGGCTGGAAACTGATCTTCCTACTACCAAACTGGTGCTAGCGCCAAATAAAGAAGAAATTGATGTTCTGGTGAATGCCACGCTGGATATTGCCTTGCTGATTGGCCCTGAAGGCGGCTTGAGTGAAGCAGAAATCCTAGCGGCGAATGCGCAAGGCTTTGTCAATTGGTGTATTGGTGAACGTGTCCTGCGTACCGAAACTGCTCCTGTCGTTGCCCTCTCAATTTTGAATTACACTATTTAAGCGGTCAAAATTGTAAAATTTAGTTATTAATTTTATTGATTTTTATTTATAAGCATTCTACTCTTGAGTCAATAATAATGAAACACATATTGATTGATTTAAGAATCATTCAGGCTTGAATAAAAATTAAAATCTAGGATAAAAACCGTTCAGGACGAATACAAGGCACTTAATTATATGATTGATAATCAAGAGGCTTATATCAAAGAGCACTTGCATCGTGCTCAGATTGCGAACACGCTTCGACATAGCCGATATTTTCTGTTAAGTATCATGATTATTTGCCTCTATATTTTCTGTGTTTATCACATTCAATATAGCTTATCGAATAGTTACTTTAATCTCTGGTTTATCCTGACTGAAATTACCGTCAGCATGTGCTGGCTCATCAATACCCTGTATTTTAAGCCTGAACAATATCAACTAAAAAATGCGCATTACTGGTTACAAATTCAGAGCCTTGCGGTAGGTTGCTGTATCGCTTCCGGTATTTCCCTGATTTATTATTACTTGCCGCAGGCCAATACCAATTTTGATGAAATAGAAGCACTGACTCTATCAGCCTTGCTATTAATAGTGACTCAAGCTTTCGGTCTGACTTATTTAACCCAGAAGCTCAGTTATTTTTCACTGGTATTTTTGCCTTCATTGGTACCCTTTTTACTCTTTCAATTTTTTCATATCTCAGGTGCCAATCCAGTCTTTGGTCTAGCCTTAAATTTTGCAGTCATTGTGATCCTGCTCTGTGCCAATAGTACCTATCGTATTCATACCCGTACTTCCCGCCTTTATGCAGAAAATGAATTGCTGGTGAATAATGCCGAACAACAGGTCGCCTGGACGGATGAACTGTGCAAACAGCTACAAACGGAAGTCAATAAATCAAAAGATATCGAACTGGAGCTACAACTCAGCAATCAACTACTAGAGCAGAAAGTTCGTGAACGTACTTATGATATTGAACAGATTAATATTGATCTGAAAAACCAGCAGCAAAACCTTGAACTGACTCATGAAATCGCCGGTATCCGTCCATGGGACTGGAATATCAAAGACCGCAGTATTTTGCTGACCAATCATAAAGATGAGAAGGTACAACGGAAATCCAGTGAGCATCATTTGCAGTTACAACATATGATTCATCCCGATGATCTGGCTGCATTCAAAAGCAATATGAAACAGCATCTGCGTGGGAAAACTGAGCGCTATGAAGTAACTTACCGGATTCAGCAAGCGCCGGGAGTCTGGAGTTGGGTACATGATGTAGGTCGGGTGATCAGTCGCGATCCCGAAACTCACCGTCCTTTACGCATGGTGGGAATTTTGCGTGATATTCAACAGGAACGTAGTGCTCAAGAACGCCTGAAACTGGCAGCCAGTGTAATTGAGCAAGCAGCTGAAGGGATCTTCATCCTAAATGATGAATTACGTTATATCGAAGTGAACCCTTATTTCGAAAATTTGTCCGGTTTTGAACGTAATGAAATTCTAGGTAAATATCTGTTTGATATTACTGCAAGTCATAAGTCACAGCAGCGCAGCATTCATTCCAATATCATCAAGCAAGTCGTGAAAATCGGTTCCTTTGATGGCGAACTGAGTGAAAAATTCCTGTCCGGCAAAGAGATGCCACTCTGGTTGCATATCAATGCGATTACCGATGATGAAGGCCGTATCACCCACTATATCGGCATTGTCTCTGATCTGACTGAGCGTAAATTACAGGAACAGCGCCTGTCTTATCTGGAAAATTATGACACGCTAACTGATTTGCCAAACCGTTTTTACTATAACTACCAGCTGCATCAGTATCTGATGACGCAAAAAGATTCCATCAAGAAAATGGCGGTGATTCGACTCAATATCGACCGTTTCCGTCCATTGAATGAATACCTGTCTAATAATGGTGGTGATGAGCTGTTGCGTCAGGTGGCACAGCGCTTACGTCTGACCAATGCTGAAGCCCTGTTTGTGGCCCATCTAAATGGTGACGATTTTGCGATTCTGTATGAAATCTCGCATATTCGCCCGTCTGTACAGGAACACTGTCAACGAATTGCTGAAGCCTTCCAGGCTCCTTTCCATATTTTTGGACAAGATTATGTGATTACCCTATCGATGGGCGTGGCCTTCTATCCGGATCATGGTCGTCAGCTAGATTATTTGAATAACTGTGCTGAACAGGCGCTGAGTGAAGCCAAAAATCTCGGCGGGAATACTATCCATTTCTACTCCAATGAAAATACAGCTTTGCTAGAGCAAGGAATTTTCATTGAACGTGATCTGCGTAAAGCTATTCAAAATGGCGAACTAGTAGTCTACTATCAGCCGAAAATTAATTTCAATGACCAGCATATTTATGGCTTTGAAGCTTTAGTACGCTGGAAACATCCAGAGAAAGGTATTATTCCACCTAGTCTGTTTATTCCTTTAGCGGAACAGACCAGCCTGATTTCCGAGATCGGCCGTCTGGTGATTCAGCAAACTGCCAAACAGATTCGTGAATGGAATGATCTTGGCTTTCATAATATCTGTGTCTCTGTGAATATCGTGGCGCAGCAACTGCGTCGTGGTCAGTTACTCGATGATCTGGATCAGGCCATTAGCGAAAACCAGATTTCTGGCACCAGTCTGGAACTGGAAATTACTGAATCTTCACTGATTGAAAACTCTGAATCTGTCAAAAATCTGCTGAACCAGATCAAGCAGCGCCAGATTAATATCTCGCTGGATGACTTCGGAACCGGTTATTCTTCTTTGTCCTATCTTGCCGATTTTCCTATTGACATTCTCAAAATTGACCGCAGTTTTGTCTCTAAAATTGGCGAACATAAACAGGAAGCAATTGTCAGCGCCATGGTCGCGATGGGCAAAGCCATGGGCATGACTGTCGTCGCTGAAGGTATTGAAACTGAAGAACAGCTGCAATATCTACGTGATTTAGATTGTGATATTGCCCAAGGCTACTTCTTCTCCAAGCCATTGCCTGAACTGGAAGCAACTGCGTATTTAGAACAGAATCGCGTCGCTGAAACTTATATATATCAAGTCTAAGTCTATATCTACCTCGAATAATATTGTCGCAAAAATGGTCGACTTTGACTGGGCTAAGTGCTTAACAAATGTTATATTCAGAGCCATAAATGCAATTTTTTACCCGCTTTCTGGGTAATCTTTACAACGATAGAGATACAGATGGACGAACAATCTTTAAAGCAGCAGGCTCTTTACTATCACGAATTCCCTACTCCAGGAAAAATCAGCGTTACACCAAGCAAACAATTGGTCAACCAACGTGACTTAGCCCTTGCTTACTCGCCTGGCGTTGCCGCACCATGTCTTGAGATTGAACGTGATCCTTCAACAGCTGCCCTATATACCGCACGCGGTAACCTGGTTGCAGTGGTCAGTAACGGTACAGCAGTTCTTGGTTTGGGTAATATTGGCCCATTGGCGTCTAAACCGGTCATGGAAGGTAAAGGCGTACTGTTCAAAAAATTTGCGGGTGTTGATGTATTCGATATCGAAATTGCTGAAAATGATCCAGACAAGATTGTTGATATTGTCGCTTCTCTAGAACCCACTTTTGGCGGGATCAACCTGGAAGACATTAAGGCTCCAGAATGTTTCTATATTGAACAGAAACTTCGTGAACGCATGAAAATTCCTGTGTTCCACGATGACCAGCATGGTACTTCAATCATTGTAGGTTCTGCTCTTCTGAATGCTTTGCAATTAAACGGCAAAAAAATTGATGAAATCAAGATCATTGCTTCAGGTGCCGGCGCTGCTGCCCTGTCTTGCTTGAACTTGCTTTGTGCCCTTGGCGCGAAAAAAGAAAATATCATCGTTGCTGACTCACGTGGTCTATTAACAACTAAACGTGAAGGTCTGGACGAATCTAAAAAAGCATATGTACAAGACATTGATGCCTCTCAGATCGGTGACGTGATTGCAGGTGCAGACATGTTCCTGGGTCTTTCTGCAGCCGGTATTCTCACCAAAGAAATGGTGAAACTGATGGCCAAAGATCCAATTATCTTTGCCTTGGCGAACCCGGATCCAGAAATTCTGCCTGAACATGCACACGAAATTCGTGATGACGTCATCATGGCGACTGGCCGTTCTGACTATCCGAACCAGGTAAACAATGCACTGTGCTTCCCTTACATCTTCCGCGGTGCATTAGACGTTGGTGCCACCACCATTAATGAAGAAATGAAAATTGCCTGCGTACACGCGATTGCACGTATGGCACACGTAGAAGCAGATGCTGCATCTTATGGCGAAAAATCAGCTTCTTTCGGCCGTGATTACCTGATTCCTGGTCCACTGGATCAACGCCTGATTCTGGAAATTGCGCCTGCAGTTGCACAAGCTGCAATGGATTCTGGCGTGGCGACTCGTCCGATTCAGGATTTCTCGGCATATCGTCAACGTCTGTCTGAGTTTGTTTACAACTCAGCCTTCATGATGAAACCAATCTTTGCACAAGCTAAAACAGATCCTAAACGTATCGCTTATGCAGAAGGTGAAGACCTGCGTGTACTTCGTGCTGCACAAATTGCAGTGGATGAAGGCTTGGCAAAACCGATTCTGGTAGGTCGTCCAGCAGTCATTGAAGCCAATATCAAGAAATTAGGCTTACGTCTTGAAGATGGTGTGAATATCACTATCGTGGATCAGGAAAAGAACCCAGATTACGAAAAATTTGCAGACGACTATTACAACCTGATGCAACGCAAAGGTGTAACGCCTGAATATGCACACCGTGAAGCGCGTCGCCGTTCTACCCTGATCGCTGCGATGCTGGTTCGTCATGGCATGGCGGACGGTATGTTATGTGGTACTTACTCAAGCTATGACATCCATCTGGACTTTGTCAGCAATGTCATCGGCAAACAGGATGGCCATAATACCTTCTTCACCTTAAACGCATTAATGCTTGAAGAGCGCAACCTGTTTATCGCGGATACCTACATCAACCGTAATCCAACGGCTGAACAGCTTGCTGAGATGACGATTCTGGCTGCTGAAGAAGTACGTCGTTTCGGTATTACTCCACGTGTTGCCCTACTTTCTCACTCTAGCTTCGGTTCAGACCAGCACGATGCCAGCGCACAAAAAATGCGCCGTGTATATGAAATCCTTTCTGAAACTGCACCTGAGCTTGAAGTTGAAGGTGAAATGCATGGTGATGCAGCACTGGACGAAAATATCCGTCAGTTTGCATTCCCGAACTCTCGTTTCAAAGGTTCTGCAAACTTGCTGATCATGCCAAATCTGGATGCAGCCAATATTTCGTTTAACCTGTTAAAAGCAACTTCAGGTAATAACGTGACCATTGGTCCTATCCTGCTTGGTGCTGCGAAACCTGTTCATATCCTGACACCAACTGCAACGACTCGTCGCGTAGTGAATATGACTGCGTTAACTGTCGCTGAAATTCAGGAAGCAGAAAAAAACGCGTTTTAAGGAATGTACGCATCAGCGTAACTTCTTGACTTGAGAAAACCTCTATTCTGTAGCATGATGCTTGTAAGAATAGAGGTTTTTTCATGCAAGTTTATTTAGTAGGCGGTGCAGTTCGGGATCATTTACTTGGACACCCCTATCACGAAAAAGATTATGTGGTTGTCGGCGCGACGCCGGAACAATTGCTTGCTAAAGGTTTTCAACCTGTTGGCAAGGACTTCCCTGTTTTTCTTCATCCTGAAACCAAAGACGAATATGCTCTGGCACGTACCGAACGCAAGTCTGGCTATGGTTATCATGGTTTCGAATTTTATACCGATATCAATGTCACCTTGGAAGAGGATCTGATCCGCCGTGACCTGACCATCAACGCCATGGCCATGGATGATTCAGGTAAGATTTATGATCCTTATGGCGGTCAAAAAGATCTGGCTGATCGTGTACTGCGTCATGTATCAGAAGCTTTTGTCGAAGATCCTTTACGTGTTTTAAGGATTGCCCGCTTTGCTGCGCGTTATCAACATCAGGGTTTTAGCATTGCAGAAGAAACGTTGGTGCTGATGAAGCAGCTGGCGGAATCGGGCGAGCTTAATGCATTGACACCTGAGCGGGTCTGGAAAGAAACCACACGCGCACTGATGGAACAGGATGCAGATGTGTATTTTGAAGTATTACGTAGTTGTGGTGCTTTAAAAGTGCTGTTCCCGGAACTGGATGCCTTATATGGCATTCCGCAACGTCCTGAATATCATCCGGAAATTGACTGTGGTATTCATACCATGATGTCTTTACAGCAAGCCTGCCGCCAAAATTATACTCTGGATGTTCGTTTTGCAGTTCTGGTTCATGACCTGGGTAAGGCATTAACCCCTGTTGAAGAATTGCCACGCCATATCATGCATGAAGAACGTGGGATCAAACCGGTAAATGAGCTGTGTGAACGTTTAAGAGTTCCGACTCATACCAAACAGCTGGCATTGGCGGTCTGTAAAGAACACTTAAAATGCCATCAGGCTTTTAACTTAAAACCTGGCACTTTATGGCGTTTATTACAGCGTCTGGATGTATTGCGTCGTCCTGAACGTGTTGAAGCGTTTGTACAGGCCTGTGAATGTGACTCTCGCGGTCGCTTGGGTCTGGAAAATCGTGCTTATCCTCAGGCTCAATATGTGCTGGATGCCATGCAGGTTGTACGTAGCATCAAAGCACAAGATTTAGCACCGGAAATTCAAGGTCCGGATATTGGTGAAATGCTGATTGAACGACGGATTGCGGCTTTGGCAGAACTGAAAGAACAGCATAGTGCCATACTCTAAATATCAGGCTCCTTCGGGGGCCTTTTTAATATCTCAAATCTCACTCATCTCGATTTTCTATATAAATAGCAGTAATTCTTTGAAGCTACCGTGTACTTTCAACACTTAAGCAAAGTAAATATTGATTATGATTGATATTATTTTTAGCTAAGAACATGTCTAATGACTTATCTCATCCGTCAACTGGATCTTGAAAAAGACCTGCATGACGTTCATCAATTCACGATTCAGCTTGGCTATCCCTCTACGCTGGAAAAGATCAAACAGCGTTGGGAGCATCTCCATCAAAACAGTCATTATCAGACACTGATTATAGAACAGGATTCACATGTGATCGGCTATGCCGGTTTTATTCAGGAATACACCTGGGAATTTGACGGTGGATATTTAAGGATTCAGGTTTTTGTAATTGATCAGGCCTATCGTGGAAAAGGTATAGGCAAGCAATTAATGGCTGCTATTGAACAGATTGCAAAAGAGCAAGTCTTCAAGATGATTCAGCTCAACAGCGGAAATCGCGAAGAACGCTATCCTGCGCATGCCTTTTATCAAGGACTGGGATTTGACAGTTACAGTATTGGATTTCGCAAGCATCTGGAATGATCAGCCAGTCATAACCAGCTGATCAATCGTGGGTTTAATTTATGAAATTTCAGCAGGGAAAGTAATCACTTTTTCCAATTTCATCTGATTGGTTGCAATCATCAGCAAGCGATCAAGACCTAGGGCAATACCTGAACATTCCGGCATTTGTGGCAATGCCGCCAGCAAATACTCATCAATCGGCATGACATGCAAGCCAAGCACTGCCCGTTCTGCATTATCTGCTTCAAAGCGGGAACGCAAAACTTCAGCATCAATCAGCTCATCATAAGCATTGGCCAGTTCCAGCCCTTCGATATACAACTCGAAACGGGCCGCAACCAGTTCCCCATCTTCATCGATTCTGGTTTTAGCCAATGATGCCAGTTCCGGTGGAAAATCTGTCAGAAATACAGCCGTATCGAAACCCAGGCTTGGCTCGACCATATGCGAGAATAAAAGGTCGATATACCCTAAACGGTCATCCCCCAAGTCCAGATTGAGACCTACCCTGCGACAGCAATCTTTGAGTTGCTGCAAAGTGGCCTGTAAAGGATTGAGATCCAGGCGATCCATAAAGGCATGTTTATAGCTGAGCACAGTGGGGCGGATTTCTCCAAAACGTGCCTTAAGCGTCACATTTAACAGATCTGTCACTTCAAACATCAGATCTTTCAGACTAAAGGCCGGGCGATACCATTCCAGCATGCTGAATTCACTATTGTGCTTGCGGCCGTGTTCATCATCCCGAAACACCTTACAGATCTGGTAAATCGGTCCACTACCACTCGCCAATAAACGTTTCATGGCAAATTCAGGTGAGGTCTGTAGATAATGTGTGCCGAGCTTACCCATGACATGACGCTGGGCCTGAATCGAAGCCAGGTGCACATCGGTCACACCAGCCTGAGATAAAATCGGTGTTTCTACTTCCAGCACGTCACGTTCAGCAAAAAACTGACGGAGCTGGGCATACATGTTGGCACGTGCTTTAATGGCTTTTAAGTCGCAGGTCGGTTGATAAGATACAATCTGACTCATGCCTTTGGCCCTCCATGAGCGGCCCATTCACGGCGTAAAGGATAAGTCTTGCGTAAATGATCAAATGCTTTCTGATCGACTTTGCCATCTTTTAAACAGGCACGCAGATTGGCATCATCACGGGCGATATCATAGATCTGGGTTAAATGCTGCTGTAGCGCCAGTTTTAAATCCTGATTCTGGAAAAACTGTTCACAGACAGGCAACTGGCTTTCAAACTGCTTATTAATCTCAAAGCCGAAAGTCTGGCAAAATGCGTCGTAAATCATTTGAGTACCGCGTGCCTTACCTTCCAGACTATAACCTGCAATATGCGGCGTCACCAAAGTAATCAGATTCAGCAACTGTTCAGAAATTTCCGGTTCATGCTCAAAGACATCCAGTACAACCTGACGTTGAGTTGCCTGAATATCAGCAATTAGTGCTGCTTCTTCAACGACTGGCCCACGCGCTGAATTAATTAAAATGGCTTCAGGCTTCATTTGTCCAAGTTCAGCAGCATTAATCAAATGATAAGTCGGATGCTGACCCGTTTTGGTTAAAGGCACATGAATAGAAATGGCATCTGCAGTTTTTAGCAGTTGTTCAAATTCAACCTGATGAACCTGATCGCGCTGTACAAAGGGATCATAGGCAATCACATTCCAGCCTAGCAATTTGGCCATTGTTGCTAAACGCGAACCGACATTTCCTAGACCGACAATACCCAAGGTGAAATCTTTATTTGCATTGATCAATGGGGGTTGTAAATATAATAGAGCCGTAATCACATATTCAGCTACCGCCTGCGCATTACAGCCGGGTGCATTGCTCCAGCGGATGTTCTGTTGTTCTAGTGCAGCAATGTCCAGATGATCTGTACCAATGGTGGCACTGCCGACGAATTTAATCTGACTGTCCTGTACGAGTGCTGCATTGACTTTGGTCACGGAACGGACCAATAAAGCCTCGGCATCTTTTACATCGTTCGCAGTGAGAGTTCTTCCTGCACAATGCTGAATATCGCCAAATTCTGCAAAGAAATAATCGGTAAATGCCAGATTTTCATCTGCGACAATTTTCATAATCTGTTCCAACGCCTGAATCTGTCTATCATACCGCGTCAACCGGGATGTGACTATTTTCACTCAAGCTTTAGATGAATTCTTATAAACATAGAGATATAAAAAATGCCGAAGTCAAACATCACTTCGGCAAAGGAGTGTAATTGGAGTAAGAAAATGACGCAGGGTTAGGCGATTGAAAGCCATACCCTGCACGAAAAAGTTTCCTTTTTTAATTGGAGAATGCAGCAATACCTGTTTGCGCACGACCTAGAATCAAGGCGTGTACATCATGTGTACCTTCATAAGTGTTAACCACTTCCAGATTCACCAGATGACGAGCTACACCAAATTCATCAGAGATCCCGTTACCACCCATCATGTCACGCGCTAAACGGGCAATGTCTAAAGCTTTACCACAGTTATTACGCTTGATCAGTGAAGTGCCTTCTACTGAAGCAATGCCTTCATCTTTCATGCGTCCGAAACGTAAAGCCACTTGCAGACCTAATGCAATTTCAGTTTGCATGTCTGACAGTTTTTTCTGGATCAGCTGATTCGCAGCCAATGGACGGCCAAACTGTTTACGGTCCATGGTGTATTGATGCGCTGTATGCCAACAGAATTCAGCTGCACCCATCGCACCCCAGGCAATACCATAACGGGCACTGTTCAGACAGGTAAATGGACCTTTTAGACCACGAATTTCCGGGAACGCGTTTTCTTCTGGAACAAAAACATTGTCCATCACGATTTCACCGGTAATCGAAGCACGCAGACCGACCTTACCGTGAATCGCTGGTGCAGAAAGCCCTTCCCAGCCTTTTTCTAAAATAAAGCCACGAATATCACCCACATTACCTTCAGGAGACACTTCTTTCGCCCAAACCACAAAGACATCTGCAATCGGACTGTTGGTAATCCACATTTTTGCGCCAGTCAGACGGTAACCACCATCGACTTTTTTGGCACGAGTAATCATGCTGCCCGGATCTGAACCATGATCTGGTTCAGTCAGACCGAAACAACCGATATATTCACCGCTCGCCAGTTTTGGCAAATATTTCTGTTTCTGTTCTTCAGAACCAAATTCATTGATGGGCACCATCACCAGAGAACTTTGCACGCTGGCCATAGAACGGTAACCCGAATCTACACGTTCTACTTCACGAGCAATCAGACCATAGCTGACATAGTTTAAACCTGCACCGCCGTATTGCTCAGGAATGGTTGGACCCAGCAGACCGAGTTCACCCATTTCACGGAAAATGGTTGGATCAGTTTTTTCATGGCGGAACTGTTCTAGTACACGTGGCATCAGCTTATCCTGACAGTACGCATGCGCGCTGTCACGGATCATGCGTTCTTCTTCAGTCAGTTGCTGTTCCAGTAAAAATGGATCCTGCCAGTTAAAATAGACTTTGCTGGTTTTTTTCGTATCGACCATTTGATTCATAGTATTCCCTGCCAATCCTTCATCTATCTATTTGATGATGTTGTTTTATCCTTCAGATTGACTCTAGGCATGAATCATGACTTGTTCAAACAATAAATTTGCATGCAGCTATGCACTTTATGCATACCTTATATAAGTCGCTATTTCTAGAAATTTTTTTCATAGCTAATTTGCCTATTTTTTATACCAAAGTCGTATAGTAGTATTAGATTGATATACCATTTATTGATATCTGACCATTTTAAGTTCAAGGATGAACAAGTGCGTAGAAAAATACCTTCCCTGCAAGCGCTGATCTGTTTCGAAACTGCTGCACGTCATGCCAGTTATACCTATGCTGCACAGGAACTGTTTTTAACCCAAAGTGCAGTTTCACGCCAGATCCAGCAACTGGAGGAGTATTTAGGCACGGCTTTATTTACCCGTACGCGGCATGGTGTAGAACTCAATCATGCTGGACAGCAATATTTAAAAAGTATCACTCCGCATCTCAAAGGACTGGAACAGTCAACCCTAGACGTCATTACGCATCAAGGGCGCGGCGGTACTTTAAAACTGGGCGTAGTGCCTACGTTTGCGACTCGCTGGCTATTACCTAAACTCCAGAGCTTTAATCGGCTGTATCCTGAAATTACGATACATCTGGAAACCAGCACCCGCCCTTTTCTGTTTCAGGAACAGATTTTCGATGCTGCTATTTATGCAGGAACACCTCAACAGGTCGAACAATGGCCGGGTACACATAGCCATTTTCTAATGCATGAAGATGTAGTTGCTGTCTGTGCACCTGACCTGATTCAACAGTATTTTCCCAATGCACAGAAGATTAATGATTACAGCTATGACTTAAGTGCTGAACAATTGGTTCAACTTCCTTTATTACAGCAAACCACCCGGCCGAATATCTGGGAAGACTGGTTCAAGTTACATCAGATCCAGCATCCGAATCCTTTGCAGGGGCAACGACATGAACTGTTTTCTATGCTCGCTGTAGTGGCTAGCCATGGCATGGGAATGGCCTTGATTCCACAAATGCTAATTGAAAAAGAATTAAAGCGGCAGGAATTGGTGCTGGTATCCAGCAAGACCTTAGAAAGGAAACGAGGCTATTATCTGGTCCATTCCAGCCAAGAAAGCTCACCGCTGATTGAAAAATTTGTTGCATGGATACAACAGGAAATTCAAGGCAGCCTTCCATCTGAGTCTGAGCTATAAACCCCAATGAATAGACCATAAAAAACCCCGATCAATGATCGGGGTTTTTCGTATCTGGCGGAAGCGGTGAGATTCGAACTCACGGAGGGGTATAAGCCCTCGTCGGTTTTCAAGACCGGTGCATTAAACCGCTCTGCCACGCTTCCATGGCCGCCATCATATAAATATTTCTGTTTCTTGGCAATAAATTTTCGCAAAACTTCTGTAAAAATCAGTTCATTCAGTCAAAAATCAGACGAAAATTTTAGAGTAGATAAAATTTTATACACAGAATCTTGGTACTGATATTTTTATTTTAAGGATGAAATTTAATCCCTATATTTACATCATTTTGAACAATGGAAATTTAAAATCATTTTAATGAGTTAAAAATAAAAACCCCGATCAATGATCGGGGTTTTTCGTATCTGGCGGAAGCGGTGAGATTCGAACTCACGGAGGGGTATAAGCCCTCGTCGGTTTTCAAGACCGGTGCATTAAACCGCTCTGCCACGCTTCCATGGCCGCCATCATATAAATAAAAATTGCGCTTGGCAAATATTTTTCCAATTTCTCTGCATCAACTGCGCAAAATAAAATCAATTTCATTAATCTTCTGAATTTTCTGGCTTTTCATAGCGAATTGAATTGATAAACCAGAGTTTCTTGCCGGATGGTGTCATCACCTCAGCTTCATCATCCACTGACTTGCCTAACAGGGCACGTGCCATGGGTGAATCAATCGAAATATGCTGCGGATGATGATCATAAATTTCATCGACGCCCACAATCCGAAGGCTCTTTTGCTCACCCTGTTCATTTTCAATTTCGACCCAGGCACCAAAATAAACTTTGCCTTCCTGTTCAGGAGAAAAATCAACAATTCGCAGCTCTTCCAGACGCTTGCCCAGATAACGAACCCGACGATCAATTTTACGTAAAAGCTGTTTGTTATACTGGTAATCTGCGTTTTCCGAACGGTCGCCGAGACTGGCTGCCCAGTTCACTTTTTTGGTAATTTCAGGACGTTCCTCATGCCAGAGATTTTTAAGTTCTGCCACCAATTTGTCGTGTCCACCACGGGTAATCAGGTTAGATTTCATGTGTTTTAATTGCCAATTTTGAACCAGTTTTTAGACATTAAGAGCTTATTTTATTTGGAGTTTTAGGACAAGCCAGAATATGCAATTTTTTTCTTCAATAAATTTAACAACTTAAATTACATTTAAAAAATAAATTATGTACAAAATTTGACAATTCATTTTTTGATCTTTAATATGCACCCTACTTTTGGAATCGCTTATTTTTTAATCTATGTAGTTTTTCTACATATTTCCCGATCAATTTAGTCATTTTTGAATGACGTCATGACTGCCCAACCCTTATTGAATTTATCAAACTTTTAAAAGTTTCTGGCTAGTATTGGCTGTGATTTTTAGGGCATAAATTACTTGTAGCGGAGACAACATGCACAGTAGTTCAACCACTGGGTCGAGGCTTTGCCTTAGCTCTTTTATCTCTTCTCTCCCTGTAAAAGCACTGGTACTGAGTACGGCACTTATCCCCTTTCATAGTATCAATGCCACTAAAACCACATTTCAATATGATCATGTGGTCAATAGCAACAAACTCACCGTCGTCACAGTTCAAAGTCCAACGACTGTGTTTCAGGATGGACAACATCAGCATGGCTTTGGTTATGACCTGGTTCGTAACTATGCCAACAGCCTGAATGTTAAGCTGGATTTTAAAACTGTTCCGGATAATGCCACGGCCCTGAAATGGGTAGCCCAAGGCAAAGCCAATCTGGCCATGACCACGACTGATCTGGGTACGATTGAACAAGAGCGCTTAACAGCTTTTTCTGCCACTTGTGGTGATGAGTCTTCACTGGCCAGTAATGGACTGAATGCCAATCTGAATCTGGTATTTAAATCAGCCAGTGATCCCTTGAGTCAAACCGCCAGTGCTTTTGTCTGTCAAGGCAAACAAAGTGGTGTGATCAAGCAGCTTGCATCCTTCTACAATCAGAATGTGGTAGAAGAACATTCTTGGGATGAAATTCAACAGGACCTGAACCAGCGCCTCCCCACATACAAGGCAAGCTTCCAGAAATCTGCTCAGCAGTACGATCTGGACTGGCACCTGCTCGCCGCGATCGGTTACCAGGAATCCTATCTAAAGCCAAACTCCGTATCTCCCACCGGTGTCCGCGGTCTGATGATGCTCACAAGCTCTACCGCAAAAGCGATGGGGGTTAGTAACCGGACAGATCCAGGCGAAAGTATTGATGGGGGTGCCAAATACTATGACCAGATGCTGAGCCGTTATGAACATATCCCTTATCCGGATCGTAACTGGTTTGCTTTAGTTGCCTATAACATGGGCCCAGGTGCTGTGAATCAGCTGCAAAAACGTATTCAGGCCCAAGGCAAGAATCCGAATAACTGGGTAAACCTGTATGCTTATCTGGAACAGAATAAAGCCAGTAATGGTCGTTACCGTCAGGCCCTGCAATACGTGACCCGTATTCGTGCCTATCTGGAACACATCAAGACCACTCCACAGCTGGTGAATATTTAAGCCTGATCATTTCAAATCCAGATATTCAGCTATAAAAAAAAAGCTTACCTCAGGGTAAGCTTTTTTTTACTACAGCTTTTTAGATCAAAACTATTAAGCTGTGGTATTTTCAAGAACTTTCTTGAAGAGGTCTTTTTGAGCTTGGCTTGGCTTCGCTGTTTGTAATGCCATCAATTGAGACATATCGCCTTGCACTTTGATTTTACCTGTCATGAAGGCTTGCATTGCAGCCGCCATATCAAACTCAAGGAAAACTTTACGTAAGGTTTCGCCATCCATGTTCAATGTTGTTTTTGCATTTGGAGACAAACCTTTTTTAATCGCGCCACCTTCCAAAGATAATTCTGTATTACCTGTAGTGTCTGCAACGACCAAATTAATTGCCAGATTCGCCAAAGCAGGTGGCAAATCCAAATCACCAGCTTGTGCAGTGAGCGTGTCTACAGTCGAAAACCAATCATCAGTTAAAAAAGCAGGCATGATCTTTCCTCAATTTATTTATTCATTTGTGTCGACTATCCAGACGACATCAGGTTGAAGCTATTATGCTTGTGACTTGTTATAACATGATCATTATGGCAAAGGCTAACGAATTTTGTACGCACCGTTCAATTTTTGTAGTTCTTATCTTGTGTTATTTTTGATTCAGGCATAGGCCGTAGCCCATGCCTGTATCGGCTTAACTTTATATAGGTCGATTAGTCCGCTGCAAAGCCCAAATTGACCATATTGATGCGGCGGTTCTCACCTTCTACCGCCTCTTCAGTTGAACAGCTGCCTTTGAAATCGAATTCGCGCTGGCTATCCAGAATTTCAAAATCAAATAATTCACGGTCAACTAACTGAGATGGTGAAACATTTTGCAAGGCACCAAAGATGCTGTGCAGACGTTTTGGATGTGCATTGTCCCATTCACGTAACATGTCATTGATAATGGCACGTTGAAGATTTTCCTGAGAGCCACATAAATTACATGGAATAATTGGAAATTGACGCATCTGTGCATATTTGATGATGTCTTTTTCTTCCACATAGGCCAATGGACGAATCAGGATATTCTTTTTGTCAGAAGACAGCAGTTTTGGCGGCATGGCTTTCAGGCTGCCCCCATGGAACAGGTTCAGGAAGAATGTTGCCAAAATATCATCACGGTGATGACCCAGCGCCACTTTAGTCGCCCCAATTTCCTGAGCAAAACCGTACAAAGAACCACGGCGCAGACGTGAACATACTGCACAGTAAGTCTTACCTTCCGGTGTCAGTTTTTTGGTAATGCTGTAGGTATCTTTTTCCAAGATGTAATATGGAATGTTATTTTCTTCTAAATAACGCGGTAATACATCTTCCGGGAAACCGGGCTGTTTCTGGTCCAGGTTAACCGCCACCACATCAAAGTTGATTGGTGCAATGCGTTTAAACTGAAGGAGGATATCAAGCAAGGTATAACTGTCTTTACCACCAGAAATACACACCATGACCTTGTCGCCGTCTTCAATCATCTTGAAGTCGCGAATGGCATGTCCGACCTGGCGGCGAAGCTTCTTCAACAAACGGTAGTAGGCAGAGCTTGTTGGCAGTTCAGGTTTGAAATTAAATCCTTGCTCGGATTCAACTGGCGAGTACATAGACGAGAATAACCCATAAATAGAAATACCGCGCAATTTTAGCTGATTCGGTTCCGTATCGCATCAAAAGAATTTATTTTCATACAAATGCCATATTAGTTTCATTTTCATGTTTTATTTAGATTGATATATTGAACGATTTAGTTCAATTTTTAAGCAAGATGCTTATCTTTTGGACTTTTCCACAGTTGTCCACAAAAGCTGTGGATAACTTTGTGGATTGAAATGGACTTGACAACTTGTTCACCTCAAAATTTAAGGCTTTTCTTTAAATTGATCATTTTTTGATCAATTTATTTTATTATTAAAATCAACAACTTAAAGCTGTCAACCCTAAGGTTTTAAATTAAATAAAAAAAATATTTTAATGTTCAAAATATTGACAGCTGTTCCCGTTTACATACTCGTTTATAAATGCAGCGTATAAGGCTGTGCATTACGTAATTTTTTGTTAAACTCATCCATGAATTTTTCTAGCTTATTATTTATCAAATATAAACAATGAAAATAAAGACGTATTTCTTGGGGTGTCAACTGATCGGTAGCTTGCTTATGCTGGGCTGCAGTCATTTGGTGTATGCCGGTGAAACCATCTATCAGTTGCGTGATAAAAACGGCAGTACCTTATTGACCAATAAGAAGAGCCGTTATAATCATCTTCAGGTCGAAAAGAAGACTTATTATCCGGATAGCAATATTCATAGCTATAGTAACTGGGGCAGCAGCGAGTCGTCAGTTTTGCCTAGCTATAGCAAGAATAAGAACGCTTTTGATTCGATCATTCGTCAGGCCGCCCAGACTTATGGTGTGTCTGAAGGTTTAATTAAAGCAGTCATGCATACTGAATCCGGCTTTAATACCCATGCCCGCTCCCCTGTGGGTGCACAAGGTTTGATGCAGCTGATGCCAGCCACTGCACGTCGCTTTAATGTCAGTAATGCTTATGATCCTCATCAGAATATTATGGCGGGTGCTAAATATCTGGCTTGGTTATTAAAGCGTTTTAATGGCAATACCAGCCTGGCACTGGCGGGCTACAATGCCGGTGAAGGCAATGTCAGCAAATATGGTGGAATCCCGCCTTTCCGGGAGACTCAGGATTATGTACGCCGTGTGACCAGCCGTTATCAAAATCTGTATACTCATGGCCTGAGTGCAAGTACAACCACGTCTAGCACATCATCCAGTGAAGGCCGCATCATTGCCAGTTCAGCGAACTACTCCAATGATAGCAGCAGTACTTCACACATTCAGGCAGCCAAGTATCAGCGTCAGATTATTATGAATTCTGATGGCAGTTATACCGATGCACCGATGGGTTCTTATGCAACGGCGAATGCAACAGCAGCAGCTAAAATTTATTTAAGTGAATAAATAAATCAAAATCATTTGATTCTAAATAGCCTTAGCGAAAATGCAGCAAAAAATAAAGCTGTGTTTTGTGATCCAGGGCCATTTTTTTTCTTGAATTTTTAGTCATTTCACCCCATATTGATTTCAATGATTTTCATTTGCTAATCAGATTATTTTTTTATAATAAGAGGATTTCTCAATGATGCGGATTGGTTTGTTCTTGCTAACCAACCTCGCGGTACTGGTTGTAGCTGGCATTATCCTGTCACTCTTCGGTGTCGGTAGTTACCATGGCGCGGGTGGCTTGAATCTAGGCAACCTGTTGGTGATCTGTTTTGTGTTCGGTATGGTGGGATCACTGATTTCCCTGTTCATGTCTAAATGGATGGCGAAAAAAACAACCGGTACTGAACTGATTGACCCAAATGCCCCTCGTAACCAGGCAGAAGCATGGTTATTACAAGAAGTTGCGCAACTTTCTCAGCGCGCTGGCATTAAAATGCCGGAAGTGGGTATTTTCCCATCTTATCAGTCAAATGCCTTTGCAACAGGCTGGAACAAGAACGATGCGCTCGTGTCTGTGTCCACGGGTCTGCTTGAACGCATGAATAAAGACGAACTTCGTGCGGTACTGGCACACGAGATTGGTCACGTTGCCAATGGCGATATGGTGACACTGGCCTTGATCCAAGGTGTAGTCAACGCATTTGTCATGTTCTTTGCCCGTGTAGTTGGCGACTTTGTAGACCGTACGATCTTCGGTCGTGAAGAAGGTGAGGCACCGGGTATTGGCTATTTTGTGATTACCATTGTGCTGGATATCGTATTTGGTATTATGGCTTCAGCGATCGTGCTGTGGTTCTCACGCTACCGTGAGTATCGTGCTGATGAAGCAGGTGCACGTTTGGCAGGCAAACAGGCGATGATTTCAGCGTTATTACGTTTACAGGCGGAATCAGAAATGCCGGATACTATGCCGAAAGAAATGAAAGCCTTTGCAATTTCTGCTGGTCAGGAACAAGGTTTTAGTCTGGCGGCACTGTTCCAGACTCACCCAACGATTGAACAACGTGTTGCTGCTTTGCAACAACTCGATTGCCCTTAAGCAACGCATTGATTGCTTGATAGAAAAAAGCCTGCATTTGCAGGCTTTTTTATTAAGTTTAGGTTTATAAACCTTCAGGCTTTAAACCATTGAAAGAGCTGCATTGTGCCCCAGCCAATGGCCATAATTAACAGAATCAAAAAGAAAGTTCCTAAGATATCTGGTAGATGAATCCAGATCCAGGCCACCACAGGATTACGCCAGAAAGCAGATTGCTGTTGTCTGCGTTCCAAACTTTCATGCAGAAATGGATGTACCACATGATGATCGGTACGGATCTGGTATTCGTCCCGGATATGCTGATGCACAATATCCAGTGCCTTACGGCTAGGACGAATAAAAATATCAAATATTGTTCCTGCTACAGGAATAAAGCCGACCACAGCATCCATGACGGCCATTTTCAGGACTGGCTTTAATTTTTCACTTGGCACCCCGATCTGACGGGCTTTATAAATCGCATAACTGGTCAATACAAAACCTGCGATATCTCCAGCTACCGGAATGGTACTCAAAGCAGCATCTGCCCCGACGCCCTGCTTGGTAAATGGAATCCGTACCACCGAATCCATCATATTGGCAAACTTGGCCAGATCCCGCTCCAGACGAATGACATCCTGTTGGCTCAATTTATTTTTTTGTCCGGGATCAGGCATAGGTTCTTCCAGAAATGAAGCTGATGTAATTGAGCATAAAGTATTTTTTCTATTTAAGCTGTAATTGCTAGGTATTTAAAACAATAATTGAGAGGCAATAAACAAGTAAATAATCACCCCAGTGGCATCACAAATCGACGTTACCAGCGGTGCTGATGCACTGGCTGGGTCCATTTTCAGCTTGTTGAGAATAAAGGGTAAACTCATGCCAATCAGACAGCCCATCAGCACAATACCTAACATACTTAAAGCAAGTACGATGGCGACCATCCAGTCACCTCGAATATAACCCAAGATTGATACAGCAATGGCCATCGTTCCACCCAGACATAACGCAACCAGGGATTCACGACCCAGCAGGCTAAACCAGTCCTTAAACTGCACATTGCCTGTTGCCAAGGCACGCACCATCAAGGTGGCAGATTGCGAACCAGCATTCCCGCCACTACCCACCAATAATGGCAAGAAAAATACCAGCACAATATGGGTGGAAATAATATCTTCAAAATGGGCAATCCCGATTCCGGAGAGCAGACTGCCAAACACCAGGATGACCAGCCAGAATACCCGTTTTTGATACAATCTGAGAATCGGTGCGGTTTTCAGACTCAGTTCATTCAAAGGCGTCACTGCACCGGATTTTAAAATATCTTCAGTACTTTCTGCCTCTGCAATATCCATGGCATCATCATAGGTAATAATCCCGACCAGCTTCTGGGTCGCGTCGACCACTGGCAAGGCAATAAAATCATAATAGGCCAAGGTACGGGCGACCTGCTCCTGATCCTCATCCACTGTGGCATAGACCACATCTGTGGTCATGACCTCATTAATGGTGGCATCCGGCCGTGCCTGAATAATTTGCCTTAAGGAAATTACGCCGAGCAGATGCTGTTTCTCATCCACGATATAGATCAGATATAAAGTGTCATGATTCCCCGCAATATCACGTAGCGTTTCAATCGCCTCCGTCATGCTCAGTTCGGGAGCAAGCGTGACGAAGTCTGAACTCATTAATGCACCGGCTGTTTCTTCCGGATAAGCATGCAGCTCTCGCAGGGTTTGTAGCGACTGGGTAGATAATTTGCCAAGTAACTGCTGCTGCACTTCACAGGGCATCTGCTTGTATAAATCAATGAAGTCATCGGAATGCATGGCATCCATCAGACTGGCCAGTTGCTCCAGAGGAAATTGATAGGCCAGCTGGATTTGCATGGCCAGCGGCAAGAACTCCAGTACTTCTGCCTGACGTTCCAGCTGCTTGAAATGTTGACAGCGTTCTGCTGGTCCAAGCTCAGACAAAATTCTGGCCTGATCGGCAATATTCAACTTTTGCAGAAGCTGATGAATATTATTTTCCCCTGTCAGCAGAGTCTCATGTAGTTGCTGTATTTTTTCTTGGTACTGCATTTCCCTACCATCATTCCATGCAGGTATGAAACATACCCGCCCTAGAGTGAGTATTCCTCATTTTCCTGATTGATTTGTATAACTTTATTTGTTGCTTTGACACGAAACAGGTTTCGGATTAACACATACATAAACGGGATAAAGAATAATACCAAAATAGTTGCAAAAATGACCCCGCCCAAAACGCTGGCACCAATTTCCTGACGGCTGATCGCACTGACCCCAGAAGCAAAAATCAAAGGAATCACTCCCGCAGCAAAAGCAATAGAAGTCATGAGAATAGGCCGTAAGCGCAAACTTGCTCCTTCTAAGGCTGCAGCTATAGCTGTTTTTCCTGCTTTCTCTGCCTGTGCAGCAAACTCCACAATCAGAATGGCATTTTTACAGGACAGACCAATCGTCGTCAGCAAGGCAATATGAAAAAAGATGTCATTGGCGAAACCAAAGACCCAGCAAAATAAGATACTGCCGCCTACGCCCAATGGAATGGCACTGATCACGGCCGCAGGAATGGTCCAACTTTCATATAAAGCGGTTAAACACAGGAAAATAAAGGCAATCGAAATCACATAAAGAAAAATCGCCTGACCGCTGCTACGCTTTTCTTCCAATGCGGCTCCGCTCCAGGCCAGATTCACGCCTTCCTGAGTATCTACCAATGTTTCAACATCCTGCATGGTCTGACTGGAAAACTTGTCCTTTGGAATCCCGGCATAGACTGGAACAGCGTTATAGCCCATATAGCGGTTAATACTGTTCGGCCCGCCCTGCCAATTCAGACTACTGAACTGGTTAAATGACAGCATTTCACCTTTTTGATTGCGTACATGCCAGAAGGCCAGATCTTCAGGTTTGGAACGGTATTCTGCTTCACCCTGCATAATCACACGCTTAATCTGCCCGCGATCAATAAAGTCATTGATGTAAGTTCCACCCCACGCTGCAGCCAAAGTACTGTTTACATTTTGCTGAGGAATGGAATGCTTTAACACACGCTCTGCATCAAGTTTGATATTCAGCTCAGCACTTTCTTTGGGTTGATCCAGCTGTAAAAATTCAATCGATGATTTGCCTTGGGCACGCGCTTCAATCTGGCCAAATGCCTCCTGTAAAAATTCAGCTCCTTTATAATCCAGGTCTTGCAACCAGAAATCGACTACACGACCATTACTCGACATGGAAGGTGCCATAAAGAAAATTTGAGCATTGGCATGATTGGCAAAGTGTTTCTGTGCTCGATCGACAATGGCAAAGACCGAATCTTCAGGATTTTTACGTTCAGCCCAGTCTTTTAATACCACAAAGAGCTGCCCACGATACGGGCCTACACCAACGTTGTTGCCGCTATACCAGACGCCTACACTCTGAATGCGTTCTGATTCATGTTTCATTAAATAGTCTTGTACTTCACGCCCGACTTTTTCGACTTCTGAACGCGGTGCGTTGCCCGGCATGACGATCTGCCCCATGACAAAGCCCATGTCTTCGGTGGGCATCAAGCCTTCCGGCAAATGCTTATATACCCAGCCGCAGCCCATTATGCACACACCAAACAGTGCCAACATCGTGAATTTCAATCGCATGCTCCGAGCTGAAACTTTTTGATAACCGGCATTGAGCTGATCCATGCCATGGTTAAAGCGCTGTACCCAGCGAGCCTGATGATGTTTGCGTTTCAATAACTGTGCCGCAAATGTTGGGGTAATGACCAAGGCCACGAATAAAGACAGCAACATCGCCACTACCAAAGTGAGGGAAAATTGACGATAAATCACCCCAGTAATACTGCCAAAGAAAGCCATCGGGATAAATACTGCAGTAAGTACCAGCGTAATACCGACCAGTGCTCCACTCATTTCCTGCATGGATTTTAAGGCAGCCGCTTTGGCATCCAGATGTTCGTCCTGCATCAGGCGTTCAATATTTTCCACCACTACAATGGCATCATCGACTAGCAGACCAATGGCTAAAATCAGGGCAAATAAGGTAAAACTATTCAGAGTCATATCCAAGACATACAGCACTGCAAAGGTCGCCAAAACCACAATCGGAATCGTAACGGCCGGAATAATCGTGGCACGCCAGTTTTGCAGGAAGATAAACATCACCACAATGACCAGAATAATGGCTTCAACCAGAGTTTTAGCTACCTGTTCAATTGAGCTGGTAATAAATGGAGTTTTGTCCATGGTCATTTGCAACTGGTAGTGCGGTGGCAAATTGGCCTGAGTGTTTTTTAATACGTCTTGAATCTGTTTGGACACGGCAATAGCATTACTCCGCGGCGCCAAAGTAATCGATAAAGCTGAAGAGAGCTGTCCGTTGGTATAGTTAATGTGGTTATAACTTTCTGCACCTAGTTCTACCCGTGCCACATCTTTTAAATACAGTAATGCACCGGAATCTGTGGTTTTAACGATGATATTTTCAAATTCTTTCACACTGCTTAAATGTGAACCGGCACTGACCTTGGCATTGAGATATTGATCCTGCATCGTCGGCAAACCACCAATTGCGCCTGAAGCCAGTGGCGCGTTTTGAGTTTCAATGGCATTACGGATATCGCTTGGCATCAGGTTAAACTGGTGCAACTTATGCGGATTTAGCCAAATCCGCATGGCATAACCTGCACCGTACAGGTCAATTTCCCCTACACCTTCAATACGTGACAAACGCGGTTCGACGTGGACCATCAAATAATCTGAAAGTTCGGTAACGCTACTCTGCCCACTCTCATCATATAAACTTAATAGTGCAAACTGGTCATACCCTGATTTATAAACATTGACTCCGCCCTGCTGCGTCTCTTCAGGTAAGCGGCTCAATACACCATTCACGGCGTTTTGAACCTGTAACTGGGCTTGATCAAGATCGACTCCTGGCTCAAATTGCAGCGTAAGTTGGGCCCGTCCCACCGAACTGCTGGAGTGAAAAGTTTCCAGACCTTCAATGCCTTTTACCGCCTGTTCCAGAATCTGGGTCACCGATTGCTCAACTGTTTCAGCCGATGCACCACGATAACCTGCGGAAACGCCTAAAGCTGGCGTATCCATATTTGGCATATGTTCAATGGGAATTTTTTGAAGTGCAAATACCCCAAGGGCCATCATTAAAATTGCAATGACCGCTGCAAACTTGGGACGATAAATAAAAAAGCGCGACAACATAAATCAGAAATCCCCATCAAATGCATCTTTAGGATGCACACGCCATGAATAGATGATTTCTATAGCAATTTTCACACCATGCTTAAATTTAAGCCAATCTTTACCTTTTTATTTCCGATAAAAAAATCCCCGTTATAACGGGGATTTTAGAATGCTATATTCTCAATTGATATTATGTATGTGATTTCTTCATCGTCATTTGGCGAATTAAAACGTACATAAATGGAATAAAAATTAGCACCAGTATCGTTCCAAAGATCACTCCACCAAAAACACTGATTCCAATCTCACGACGACTGGCTGCACCAGCACCAAAAGCAAAGACCAGTGGCAGAATCCCAGCACCAAAGGCCAGAGATGTCATCAGGATTGGGCGCAAGCGCAGTGAAGCACCTTCAAGTGCAGCTTCAACTACCGATTTACCTTTTTCCTGAGCCAATGCCGCAAACTCTACGATTAAAATTGCATTCTTACAGGACAGACCAATCGTGGTCAGCAAAGCAATCTGGAAGTAAATATCATTCGGAAAATCTGCCAGAAAACTAAAAATGATATTCCCACCAATCCCTAGAGGAATAGCGGACATGACCGCAGTCGGAATCGTCCAGCTTTCATATAAAGCGGCCAGGCACAGGAAAATGAAACCAATCGACACCAGATATAACCAGATTGCCTGATTACTGGATTGTTTTTCCTCAAAGGATAAACCGCTCCAGACCACGTCAATGCCATCCTGTTCTGCCACCAGATTTTCAACATCTTGCATCGCTTCACCAGAACTGGAACCTTTGACCATATCCGCTTGCATTTGCAGCGAGGTATAGCCCATAAAACGGTTGACCACCTCAGGACCACCACTCCAGTCCACCTGAGCGAAATTACTGAAAGGCACCATCTCGTTCAGGTCATTACGTACATGCCATTGCGCCAGATCTTCAGGTTTGGAACGGAATTCTGCATCGCCCTGCATAATCACCCGTTTAATCCGGCCACGATCAATAAAGTCATTAATATAATTACCCCCCCAGGCCGCTGAAAGCGTACTGTTGATTGCGGATTGACTCAGACCATTGGCCATAGCCTGTTTCTGGTCAATATTGACTTTCAGTTCGGCTTTTTCCGGATTGGAACGCTTATCCAGATTTTCAAAGCTACTATATTGAGCTGCTCCAGCCTGCATATTCTGGAACTGCTCTTCCAGATACTGACGGCCATTACCGTTAATATCACGAATCCAGAAATCCAGGCCGTCGGTTTGACCTAAACCATTCACTGAAGCCGGCATGCTGATATTGACTTGAGCATCGCGGTTACTGCGAAAATGCTTCATAGCACGTTCACGAATCGCCTGCGCGGTATTTTCTTCTCCAGCACGGTCATCCCAATGCTTCAAGGCAACAAAACCGGTCGCCAGGTTCTGACCGGTACCTGAGAAGTTACGGCCATAACGTAGCATGACCAAGTCGATATTGTCCTTTTCTTCTTCCAGAAAATACTGACGAATCTGCTCACCGACCTGAATGGTGTTTTTCATTGGCGCGCCTTCCTGCAGCCGGATTTGCAGATTCAGAATACCCTGGTCTTCACTCGGCAAAAAGCTGGTGGGTAAGGCGCGATAAAATAAAGCAAATACGCAGAGCAATCCGGCAAACAGCACCAGACTAATGGCCTTATGTTGTAGAGTGACATTAGAAACTTTCAGATAACGATGCTTCAAACCATCCAGTTTCTGGTTAAACCAACTCGCCCACTTGGCAGGTTTTGGATTTGGTTTTAGAATCAGCGCACAAAGTGCAGGTGTCAGAATCAGTGCGACCATCAGCGACAGAGACATCGCTGCCACGAGCGTAATCGAGAACTGACGATAGATCACCCCGGTTGAGCCACCAAAGAATGCCATGGGAATAAAGACCGCGGTTAAAACCAGGGTAATCCCGATCAATGCTCCGCTAATTTCCTGCATGGATTCCAGTGCTGCTTCTTTGGCTGTAAGCTGCTGCTCATGCATCAGACGTTCAACGTTCTCTACCACCACAATGGCATCATCGACCAGCAAGCCAATGGCCAGTACTAAGGCAAACAAAGTCAGCGTATTAATACTCAGTCCCAAAACATAAAGTACTGCCATGGTTCCGAGTAAAACTACAGGCACAGTTACAGTCGGAATTAAGGTGGCACGCCAGTTTTGCAGGAAGATAAACATCACGATGACGACCAGAATGACCGCCTCGAATAAAGTTTTAACGACTTCTTTAATCGATTCTTTAACAAACGGTGTATTGTCACGCGGATAGGCAATTTTATAGCCTTCCGGCAACTGCTGGGAGAGTCGCTCGATTTCAGCCTTGATCAGACTCGACGTCGCAATTGCATTGGCACCGGAGGCCAGTGAAATGCCCAGACCGGCAGAAGGATAGCCGTTGGTGGTGCTATATGACTGATAATTTTCCGCACCCAATTCAACCCGTGCAACATCTTTTAAGTAGATAAAGCTACCATCCCGGGCAGACTTCACAATAATATTTTCAAATTCTTCGACTGTTTTTAAACGGCTGCCTGATGTGACTTTGGCATTCAGATACTGATCATCGGCTGTTGGCAAGTCCCCAATTGCGCCGGCTGCCACTTGAGTATTTTGTGATTCAATCGCTGCCCGCACATCACTTGGCATCAGGTTATATTGTTTCAATTTTGCTGGATTCAGCCAGATGCGCATTGCGAACTGTGAACCAAAAACATCCACTTCCCCAATGCCATCAATTCGGGAAATATCCTGTTCCAGATGCGTGGTCAAATAATCAGACAGTTCAATATTGCTGCTACGCCGTGACTCATCATACAAACCGATGACCATATGGGTATCGCCAAGAGATTTGAAGACATTCACGCCCTGTCGCTGGACATCATCTGGCAAACGATTGAGAACCCCGTTAATCGCATTTTGAACCTGTACTTGTGCTGTATCTGGATCGGTACCATTTTCAAAACTGATGCTGATCCGGCTTCGACCTGAGGAATCACTGCTTGAGCTGAAATACAGCAAGCGGTCGATACCTTTAATTTGCTGTTCCAGCACCTGGGTCACGCTTTCTTCTACTGTTTCTGCAGATGCACCGGTATAGGTTGTTGCCACAGTAATACGAGGCGGTGCAATATCCGGATAACGTTCAACAGGTAAATTCATCACCGCAAAAAGTCCAATGGCCATGACTACAATGGCCAGCACACCTGCAAAAATAGGACGATGAATGAAAAACTTAGACAGCATAAGTCTGAATCACTTTGAATTTAATGAATTATGGAAAGCGTTGCATTATTGAGTCAGCTTAAGGATATTCAGGCAGTGGCCTAGAGAATGCAAGGCTTGATCACAGAAAAATATGTATAAAATTGAATCATGAAGAAAATATGAAGATTTTGCCTTTCATCTAGCTATTTCAACAATTTATAAGGTTATTATTTTTATTTTAGGCATAAAAAAACCCTGCTTGCGCAGGGTTTTTTTAGAATCGATTCAGAGCTGATTAAGCAGAGAATTGGTTCATTGTGTTTTTCGCATCGTCACCCGCTTTAAGCGCGTTGTCACCAGCGAAGATTTCTTTGTGGTCGTCACCGATGTCAGAACCAGCCATTGCTTGGTGTTTCACACAAGCGATACCACCGCGGATTTCTTTACGTTGTACGCCAGCAACATAAGCCAACATACCTTCAGAACCGAAGTAACCTTGAGCAAGCTCGTGAGTAGAAAGAGCAGCTGTGTGGTAAGTAGGCAGAGTGATCAAGTGGTGGAACACGCCTGCTTCACGAGAAGCGTCTGCTTGGAATGTACGAACTTTTTCGTCAGCTTCAGCAGCCAATTCAGAATCGTCGTACTCAGCGCTCATCAGTTTAGCGCGGTCGTATGCAGATACGTCTTTACCTTCAGCAACCCAACGGTCGTACGCTTGTTGACGGAAGTTCAATGTCCAGTTGAATGATGGAGAGTTGTTGTAAACAAGTTTCGCATTTGGCACAACTTCACGTACACGGTTAACCATGTGAGCGATTTCAGCTACGTTTGGAGTCGCAGTTTCGATCCAAAGAAGGTCAGCACCGTTTTGTAAGCTAGTGATACAGTCAAGTACAACGCGGTCGATCTGAGTGCCTTCACGGAACTGGTACAAGCCAGAAGCAAGACGTTTAGGACGGTGAAGTTTGCCATCACGTTTGATCAGGATTTCGTCTTCTTGTGCTTCAGAGATGTCAATTTCTTGAGTGTCTAAGTAGCTGATGTATTGAGAAGCGATGTCGCCTGGCTCTTTAACCACTGGGATTTTTTGAGTCAAGTCAGCGCCTTCAGAGTCAGTACGTGCAACGATGATACCGTCGTCAAGACCCATTTCAAGGAATGCATAGCGAAGAGCGTGGATTTTCGCGATGAAGTCTTCGTGTGGAACTGTTACTTTACCAGCTTGGTGACCACATTGTTTCGCATCAGAAACCTGGTTTTCGATTTGAAGTGCACAAGCACCCGCTTCGATCATTTTCTTAGCTAGTAAGTAAGTTGCTTCTTCGTTACCGAAACCAGCGTCGATGTCCGCAATGATTGGCACAACGTGAGTTTGGAAGTTGTCGATTTGTGAAGTGATTTCAGCAGCTTTAGCTGTATCACCAGCGTCTTGAGCTTTTTTAAGTGCGCGGAACAGGTCGTTCAGCTCTTTCGCATCAGCTTGACGTAAGAATGTGTAGATTTCTTCGATCAATGCAGGAACAGAAGTTTTTTCGTGCATAGATTGGTCAGGAAGAGGACCGAATTCTGAACGAAGTGCAGCAACCATCCAGCCAGAAAGGTAGATATAGCGACGTTCAGTTGTACCGAAGTATTTTTTGTTCGCAATCATTTTTTGCTGAGCGATGAAACCGTGCCAGCAGCCTAGTGATTGAGTGTATTTGCTAGAGTCTGCATCATAAGCAGCCATATCACGACGCATAATCGCCGCTGTATATTTAGCAATGTCTAAACCAGTTTTGAAACGGTTTTGAAGTTGCATACGCGCAGCATCTTCAGGACTGATGTCTGCCCAAGTGTTACCGAATTTCGCTTTTAATTCGCGGATTGCATCAATCGCTGTTTGGTATGTAGTCATGATATATTCCTGTATTAATATTAGGATTTTTCTGCAACGAACCGCTCAAATCACACCCTCAATGACTTGTTCAGATTTTCGACGATCCGTTGGGATAGCTAAAGATTAGTGGGCTTCGAAAAATTAATCCAATATTCTGCAAGAATTATCATTATTTATTTAAAAAATATGTAGATGAAAGTCTAATTATATATTGATCAATATTTTATAAGTTATTGTATTTTATATTTTATTTTTGAATTTTTAAAATTGGATTTTGCCTAAAACATCAGCAATAAGGGCAAAAAATATTCATTAGACTTAAGTCTTGCAAGACTTTAGCAGCGCTTAATTTCAGCAACTTTTGTCTACTTTATAAGCCTTAAAACCTGGAATACTTATTTCGAAGGAATTATTTTTCATTTATTTATTGAAATATTTTTGATCAAATCTGGCACATTATTTGCTAATTCCCTCTGTTTTTCAGAAATGCCTTTCTTTCGTTTCGGATGCAGCCACATTTCCTTTCTGCTCTTAAAAATAGAGAATGATTCAGGCTGGTAAAATCTGCGGTGAAAGAGACTCTAAAAAGGTATTTCAGTACAATCAGCTGGGCTTTTTTTCATCAGTTGCGTACACAAGCTATAGTAGTTATGGCATAATCCATATAATTTCATAATTTTATTTTCGGTATTTTTTTTATGAATCTGGAGCGGGTCGATCTTAATCTCCTCATTTATCTTGACGTACTTCTACGTGAAAAAAATGTCACGCGTGCTGCAGAACAACTTGGGGTAACCCAGCCTGCGATGAGTAACATTTTACGTCGCTTACGAAATTTATTTAATGATCCCCTCCTGATTCGCTCTTCTGAAGGTATGACCCCAACAGAACGTGCACTAGAACTCCAACCTCGTATCCGCGATGCCTTAGCGGATCTTTCCATGATTCTGGAACCGCGTACTGAATTCCGTCCTTATACTTCAAACCGTGTCTTCCGCATCATGACTTCAGATTATGCTGAAGCCACGCTGGTACCACGCCTGGTGAAAGCATTGCGTTCAGAAGCACCGAATGTGGTGCTCGACTTCTTAACGCCAAGTGATGTGTCCTATCGTGACATGGAACAAGGTAAAGTTGATCTGGCGATTAACCGTTTTAATGAAATTCCGCAAAGCTTCCATCAGGTACTGGTTTGGCGCGATAGTTTTTCTTGCCTGTTAAATAACAAGCATCCGGCTGCGGGCAACCTGAATCTGAAAAGCTATCTGGATGCACAGCATATCTGGGTATCGAAAACTGGTATGGGCGTTGGCTTTGGAGTAAACCCTGAGAAACAGGCGGGTCTCGGCTGGATTGATCAGGCGCTTGAGCGTATTGGCCAAAAACGTAAGATTTCGGTATTTACCCGTCATTATCAGATGCCCGGTCTTTTGGCTGCCAATGTAGATCTTGTCGCAACACTACCGACCCGTATTGCACGTCTGCAAGCCAAAAACCAGAACTTACTCATTAAAGAC
This sequence comes from Acinetobacter sp. GFQ9D191M, assembly GCF_011174875.1. Lineage (NCBI taxonomy): Bacteria > Pseudomonadati > Pseudomonadota > Gammaproteobacteria > Moraxellales > Moraxellaceae > Acinetobacter > Acinetobacter sp. GFQ9D191M. Next base: position 54,696 of record NZ_JAALGV010000002.1, on the reverse strand, counting down.
CCACCATTCTATATTCCTGAGTTTGAATTGAAGATGGCGTGGTGTCCTTTATTGCATCATCATCCCGCCCATCGCTGGTTACGTCAGCTGATCCTATATGTAGCGCGTCAGATGATCGAAGAAGAAAATCGTGAATTTTTAATGAATAATTCGCAATTTTCGCATTATTAAATTGAATATTAGCTAAATTGCTCATTTTTAAGCTTATACTCTAGAGACTTGAGTTGCTTTATTTGTACCTCAAGTCTTTTTTTGTGTTAAAAATATTTTTAGCTAGATCATATTAATCCACAGGTGGATTCGTGAGCCTCTTTCAAAACATCGTGATTATCTTATTACTCATCGCGGGGGCCGGTTTTTTATCATTAACAGAAATCGCGCTTGCAGGTGCCCGTAAGGTCAAATTAAAAATTTTGGCTGAATCGGGAGATATTCGCGCTCAAAAAGTTTTAGATTTACAAGAAAACTCTGCTGACTTTTTTGCAGCTTCCCAAATTGGTTTAAACGCCGTTGCCATTTTAGGCGGTATTTTAGGTGAAGGCGCCTTCCGCCCTTATATCATCAATTTACTTTCCAGATTTTATCAAGGTCCTTGGACTGAAACGATTGCATTCAGCCTGTCCTTCACCGCAGTTACTTCATTATTTATTCTGTTTGCGGACTTGATGCCGAAACGTCTGGCCATGATCGCTCCAGAAAAAATTTCTGTCTCGGTGATTAATCCGATTCAGGTATTTATCAAAATCTGTAAACCATTGGCTTGGTTCATCAATGCCATTGCGAACCTGTTGTTCCGCTTGTTTAAAGTGAATACCATCCGAGACGACAATATTACCTTCGCGGATATTTCAGCGGTAATGGATGCGGGTGCTCAGGCAGGTGTATTACAGAAACAGGAACATCACTTTATTGAGAACGTGTTTGAGCTTGAAGAACGTAATGTTCCTTCCAGTATGACGACTCGTGAAAATGTGGTGTTCTTTACCTTGAAAGAATCTGAAGCCAGTATTCGCCAGAAACTGGCTGAATTTCCTTATTCCAAATTCTTGGTTTGTAATGAAAATATCGACGATGTAATTGGCTATGTCGACTCAAAAGATATTTTGGTTCGTATTCTGAATAATCAGTCTTTACTTCAGTTGAATGAAAATACTATCCGTACGGTTCTGACCATTCCAGATACACTGACTCTATCTGAATTACTGGATCGCTTCCGCTCAACCAAGGAAAAGTTCGCTGTCGTTATTAATGAATATGCCTTGGTTGTGGGTGTGATTACCCTTTCCGACATTATGATTACCGTGATGGGCGACTGGGTTACTCCCCTGGAAGAAGACCAGCAGATCATTAAGCGTGACAGCAATTCATGGCTGATTGATGGCAGTACGCCCATTGAAGACATCAAACATGCGCTGGAAATTGATGAAATGCCAGATGAAGAGAACTATGAAACCCTAGCTGGTTTTATGATGTTCAAGCTGCGTAAGATTCCACGTCCTGCAGATATTGTGCTACATGCAGGTTACAAGTTTGAAGTTGTCGATGTGGATCATTTCAAGATTGATCAGTTACTGGTTACACGTATGCTGGAAGTGAAAAAGCCACCGACAGAAGAATCAGAATAATCGGGTTCTTCTTCAATTTTTTTAAAATTCTAAAAACAATAATAATGAGACTTTTATGAATATTGCTGCGCTACTCGCCTGTCTGAGTTTTTATTCGGCCTTATATTTATTCTATTTCTTCTTTATGCAAGATCAACAGCCTGTATTTCTGATCATAGCAATTGTGCTCATTTTACTTTCAATCTGGCTGACTCCCTATCCTTATGAACAACGCCGGCAAGGATTTGATTCGACTTTAAGAATAGGCGAATATTTTTACTATCCGCTCATCACCTGGTGGCGGCTGTTTATCCTTCCCGTGCGCTGGCTGCTTTCCCTATTTTATTCTCATTAAAAAAGCACCCGAAGGTGCTTCTTTACATTTAATTCAGTTTAGATTTTTGATAAAAGCGCTTCAAGGACTGCCTGATAATGGATCTGGATATCTTCCTGCAAGATTTTGTAGGCATTATCAAATTGCACCATTGGCCAGCCTTCTTTCCAGAATGGGAAAATATTATGCAGGTCATGAGTGACGATCGCATCTTCACGTAGAATCGCCTGTGCAATCTGTGCCAGTACAAAGGCAGTTTCCGCACCATCAATGGCCAGGTAATCAATACCACGCGCTTTTAAAATACGGATACGGTCTTTCTTATAGCGGATTTTTTTGATTTGTGCTTCATTCAGATTGAGGGCAAGAGAAACTGCTTCAACAAATTTTTCTTCAAATGACTGATTCAATACAACCAGCGCCTGTTTATGCGCTTCCTGACGACCCGCTTTACCACCCTGACGAATGACTTCTTTTGCTTCCGTATCTAGCTCATCATTCTTCATGGTTTGAAGGATGTCTAAAATTTCGATGTCGCTTAGCGTCGCAGGAGATTGATCAGTCATAAACTGTCCCTAAAAAATAAATATGCAATGGACTATTTTCGCATAAATCCTTACTAAAAAATTAAAATCTTTAGCTTCAACTCTAATAATTGCAAAATCCGGATCATCTCTATCATTCTGGCGTAAATTGGCTATAGTAGGCGGCAAGTTTCTTATTTACTTTTTATCATGCAAACCAAACAGATTGATCTTTTATTGCAGCAACTTAAACTGCTTTATCCCGCTGCCTTTAAAAGAAATTATCTGTTTTATGGTCAGATCAAAACCAAGGGTATTTTAAGTGATCTCAAGGAACTAATTCCCTGGATACTAGCTGCCATGATCTTTGTACCGATTAGCCTGGTTCTCAAAGATGTTTATTCCTCTAAGCTATCAACTGCCCCAGACTTTCAGGCGCAAGCTTATGCAATTCTGACTATTCTGCTATTTCTGATGCTGGTGATTCCACTGGTGATCAAGCAAATCCGGCACTCTTCTCACTCTCTCTATCAATTTTTAAGGCATACACCGATTAAACTTACCGTAGTCATTGTGCTGGAAGCGCTGAATCTGGCTTTCCTACAAAGCAGTACGGTCATATGGATTCTATTCTTTTTCGGGATCAGTTTTGGTTTTGTACGGTTCTATAAAGAAAATATGTTCCGTCCTGCTACCAATAGCACTGAACAATATCAACTGCAGCAGTTACGTCGCATCTGTTTCTGGGCCTATCTACAAACCTGGAAACTGCGTCTGAAATTATTTTTTCATTCCAAGCCGACCTCCCCAAATGAAGAATTGAAAAATCAGCTTCAGCACTATGCGGATTTACATACCCGCTTGTTTAAACTGGAACATGAGCAGTGTAAGAAGATTAAATACATCGATATCGATACTTATCTGGACGAGCACCTGTAAATGTTTTATGAATCACGGCCTGAAATAGAAAATTACATGACTTCTCACGCTTATCATCTAGCACTATGGATTTAATTTTTTAATTTAAACTACTGAATTGCTTTAAAATAAAGCAAACGTATTGAAATTTACTTGCCAAGCTTTATTTCGTCCTCTATTATTGCGCACATGCCCGAGTGGTGAAATCGGTAGACACAGGGGATTTAAAATCCCCCGCCCACAAAGCGTGCCAGTTCGAGTCTGGCCTCGGGCACCATTTTAATTCTGATTAGAATGGTGCAATGAAAATCTCCAGCATTCAGCTGGTTTTTTTATGCGTGATTATCACCAATAGAATGTGCCCTTCCCATGTCTGCATCCCGTTCTTTTGATCTAGCCAGATTGCAATTACGCCATCCTGATGCATTCTTTTGCAGCCTCAGCTATGGCCGTTATAAATATTTGAACCAGACCACTGATCTCTATCTGTATTTACGTATTGGTATTCTGATCATGATCACAGGATTTTGTTGCCTGTGCTTTTCGCTGCCGTTTTACCCTGACTTTGTGACTTCAAAATATCAGGCGCTTAGTGCAGGTACTATTGTAATGATCGGCATGCTCTATCCTTATATCTGGCGCGCCCAGTTTCAGGCGAAATACAGTTCTGTTCGCTATGCCAAGCGTTTGCAACTCTGCCTGTATATGCAAACCCTGATTGCGATTCTGTCATTTATAAATTATCAGTATTTTCACTCAGCATTTATTACCTTGCCTTGTTTGGCCCTGCTTGCTTTCAGTAGCCTCGTTCCGGTTTTAGTTGAGCCCTGCTTTAGAGTTTCGACTCGCAGCACCCTATTGGTACGTTTGCAGAAAATCCGTCAGCTGGCTTACTGGTCTTATCAGCAATCGCAAAGCAAAGAGCCGGAACCGGTGCCTTATCAAAAAGATTTAAAACAGTATTATCTGGATTTGCATCATAGCTGCATGCTGGAAGAGCAGAAATTACTGGATGAAATTCATTATAAAAATTTAAAAGACGTATTTTCAGATTATTAAAAAAAAGCCCTGTTTAACAGGGCTTTTTTTACCATTCGCGATTAATGACCAGTTCTTCCATTTCAATATCAAACAGACCCTGCTCTTGCACGACCATCATCATGGCCTCGGCAATATAGTCTGCGGCAGTATCATCCAGAGAAGAGTCCAGATCTTCAAACTGTGGCTTCATGGCATTGATGTCTGCCACAGTCTCATGGGCCAGCTGATATACATCCTGATCTGATAAACCGGATTTAGATACTTTTGAAGCAAAACGTTCGATGTGTTGCTTGATTTCTGCAACCAGAATATCGGGATAATATTCATCATCGAACATGGGGAGAAGTAAATCTGCAAACATTACAGGCACTCTAAAAGATGACAATCTAACTTAAGCGTGCCTGTATAGCACATTGCTGTTTAAAAGCCAAACAGCTTGTGCTCCTATATGTCTTTCAGCCCAGATTTAGGCATTTTGCATAGCTTTCCAGATTTTGATGGCGTCTGCTGTTACCTTGACATCATGTGCTCGAACCATACAGGCACCTTGCTGAATGCTCAGCAAATGCGCCGCAGCCGAACCTACTGCACGTGCTTGTGGTTCTGCACCATTCAGAGCAGCACCAATAAAACGTTTGCGGGATAAAGCAGACAAAATCGGATAGCCCATTTCTGTCAATTTATAAAACTCTTGCAACAGCTTTAAATTTTGCTGGGCATTTTTTGCAAATCCAAAACCAGGATCAATCATGATATGTTCAGCTTTAACACCCACATCTAGAGCATCTTGAACCCGTTGTGACAGTTCCCGAATCACATCCTGAGTCACATCATCATACTGATCCAGATTATTCATCGTAGTCGGCTCACCACGCATATGCATGATGATCACCGGAATATTCAGTTCTGCTGCCGTCTCTAACGCTTGTGGACGAGTGAGCGCGCGTACATCATTCCAGATATGTGCACCCGCTTTCACGGCTGCTTTAATCACTTCTGGCTGTGAAGTATCAATCGAGATGATCACATCATGCTTGGCCAGTTCTTCAACTACAGGCACAACACGACGGATTTCTTCTTCAACTTCCACGACTGATGCACCTGGACGTGTAGATTCACCACCCACATCAATTACGGTGGCACCATCAGTAATCATTTCCAGGGCTTTTACTACTGCCTGATCTTTCTGATTGTGCAGCCCCCCATCGCTAAAGGAATCCGGAGTCACATTTAAAATTCCCATCACATGCGGCTGAGACAAATCCAGTTTCAAATGACCGAAAGTCCAGATCTGTGGTCGTAGTGGCTTCAGCTGCATGGTTCAATCCTAGTTCACAATAACCCCGGTATTGTCTTATGGAAAGATCAATAAAGCAAAGCTCAATCTATTCAATAGCTAGATTTCAAAATAGTTCTTATTGGAATATTGCATCAGCTTGGATTGCAGTAACGCTTTTACATCAACCCATTCGCTTTTTAAAATACTATAGATATAACTATCTCTGAGTGTCACGCCATCTTTACGCAGCATATGACATCTAATGATGCCATCCTGTTTGGCACCCAGAGCTTCAATAGCTTTTTGACTTTTAAGATTCAGATGATCAGTCCGAAAGCCTACCACTTGAGCATTCAGCTCTTCAAATGCATGCTGCAGCAAAAGATATTTACAGACCCGGTTTACATAGGTTCGTTGATAAGGTTTGGCATACCAGGTAAAGCCAATTTCAACACGTGGAATTTCCGGCTTGATATCATGAAAGCTGGTGGTGCCGATTGCTCGGTCTGAAGTTAAATCAATCACGGCAAAAGCCATTCTTTCACCTTTGGACTGCTGTTCAAAAGCTTGGGTAAAGTAGTGTTTAAGTTTATGTAGGTAAGGTACCGAATTATATAACACTTCCCCCAAGTCCCCTTCGGCACATGCATTTTCTAAGTCTGCAAAATGTTCCCAGCTCAGTGGCTCCAAACGTAGCTGATAAATACTGGATTCCAGAACAGGTAAATTCATTCTTATTTTTACTCATTGATTTTTATAAATTGACTATAGCATTCAACTAGATATGATAAAACAATAGCCATAAAAAAACCACCCGAAGGTGGTTTTAATTGTTAACTTAGTTCGCTGGTAATGGCGGAGGAGTCATTGGACCATCAGTCGGTGTTACATCAATCACTGGATTGTCTGAAACATAAACTTTAGGTGGTTTTGGCTCACGACCTTCCATAATGTCACGAATCTGTTCACGATCAATTGTTTCCCACTCAAGCAGCGCTTTCACCATGGCATGGGCAATATCTTTGTTATTTTCAAGGATATCGCGTGCAACCTTGTATTGCTCATCAATGATGCGACGAACTTCCGCATCTACCTGTTGTTGGGTTGCCTCAGAAATCGTACGGGTACCAATGCTACCCATAAATGACTGTTGAGAGTCATCTTCATAGACCATGACGCCTAACTTGTCCGACATACCATATTTGGTCACCATTGCACGTGCCATTTTAGTTGCACGTTCAAAGTCATTCGAAGCACCAGTCGACATCTGGTTAATGAAGACTTCCTCTGCGATACGACCACCGAACAGGATTGAAAGTTCATTCAACATTTTGTCTTTATAATGGCTAGTCTGGTCAAATTCAGGCAACTGCCAGGTAACACCCAATGCCCAGCCACGCGGCATGATGGTAACTTTATGCACAGGGTCTGTACCTGGAAGCATTTCTGCCACAATCGCATGACCTGCTTCATGGTAAGCCGTAGCACGACGTTCTTCTTCACGAAGTACCATCGATTTACGTTCAGGACCCATGTACAGTTTGTCTTTCGCATCTTCAAAGTCATGCATATCGACTGTGTTCTTGTTACGACGGGCAGCAAATAATGCCGCTTCGTTTACAAGATTCGCCAACTGTGCACCTGAGAAGCCTGGCGTACCACGAGCAAGAACTTTGACATCTACACCAGTAGTAGAAGGAAGTTTCTTCAAGTGTACATTCAGGATTTGCTCACGACCTTTAATATCTGGCAGACCTACCATTACTTGACGATCGAAACGACCTGGACGAAGTAAGGCTTTATCCAGTACGTCAGCACGGTTAGTTGCTGCGATGACGATAATGCCTTCATTGCCTTCGAAACCGTCCATCTCTACCAACATCTGGTTCAGAGTCTGTTCACGTTCATCATGACCACCACCGGTACCTGAACCACGATGACGACCGACTGCATCAATCTCATCAATAAAGATGATACATGGCGCATGACGTTTTGCCTGTTCGAACATGTCACGTACACGTGATGCACCGACACCGACAAACATTTCAACGAAGTCAGAACCTGAGATACTAAAGAATGGAACTTTTGCTTCACCCGCAATGGCTTTAGCCAGCAGGGTTTTACCTGTACCTGGGGGACCTACCATCAGGACGCCCTTAGGAATAGTCGCACCCAGACGTTTGAATTTTGCAGGATCTTTCAGGAAGTCAACGATTTCAACCACTTCCTGTTTTGCTTCGTCACAACCCGCAACATCAGTAAATGTTACTTTGATCTGGTCTTCAGATAGCATTTTCGCTTTAGATTTACCAAAGCTCATTGGGCCATTTTTACCGCCTGCACCGCCACCCATGTTGCGCATAAAGAACATGAATAACAAAATGATTAGAAGCACAGGGAAACTTGCAATCAGCAATTGCATGAGCAAGCCTTGACGTTGAGGCGCTTCACCTTCAACGACCACATTATTTTTAATCAGGCTTGGCATCAGTTCTGGGTCTTGAACTGCCGGGCGAATGCTTTCAAACTCTGAACCGTTTGATTTTTCACCGCGAATTCTTTCGCCATCAATTGTAACTTGTTTAATTTGGCCAGCATTGACCGCGGCAACAAACTCCGAATAGTTCATTGTAGTCGGTTGATTGCGGTCACTGACGTTGCTGAAGATTAACACCAGCACACCCAGTATCACGAGCCACAATACGGCATTCTTAAAAAGATCGCTCAAAGCTTTATTTCCCATTCCAATCTAATTTGATCATGCCCTCGAAGGGTGACCTTAATCAATAAGCTGCAAATCAATTTGCAATAATGTAAAAACCTACAAAATGCACAATTTTTAACGTGTTGGCAAGTAAACTTTATTTCAAAGCCTTCTTGCGTCCCTGTCCGACCAGAAACACTTCTTTCGAACGGGCACGTGATGCAGCAGGTTTAATCGTCTTCAATACATCAAAACTGTTGACGACTTCTTTACGAAATTCATCAAAACCTGAACCCTGGAATACTTTCACTACAAACTGTCCTTTCGGACCAAGTACCTTGTTGGCAAAATCCAAAGCAAGTTCACATAAATAAATCTGACGTGGTTGATCTACAGCTCTATTACCTGATGTATTGGGGGCCATATCTGAAATTACAACGTCTACTGTGCGTCCGTTTAAAATATTTAACAATTTATCGAATACTTCTTGTTCACGGAAATCGCCCTGCAAGAAAGTCACATCAGGTAGCGCATCCATTTCCAAGATGTCTGATGCAATCACCAGACCTTTATCACCGACCAGTTTTCCGGCAATCTGGGACCAGCTTCCTGGGGCAGCACCCAAGTCCACTACAGTCATGCCGGGTTTGATAATGCCGTATTTTTCCTGAATTTCTAGCAACTTGTACGCAGCACGGGCACGATAACCTTCTTTTTGTGCTTTTTTCACATAAAAGTCATCAAGATGCTCTCTCATCCACGCACGACTACTTTTAGATAACTTTTGGTTGGTAATGCGTGTTGCCATAACTCTCTAAATAAAAAAAACTTCTAATGATTCATTGTACGGGAAAAACACATTTTTTGCAGTATACATGTGTATCTAAATCTGAGTATTCCGGTGTAATTTGCGATTATTTACAAGTGATTATTTCCTGAGAATTTACAGCGTTTGTTTTTCGCTTTTGCTATACTAAGCCGTTTTAAAAATCAGGTTATCTCTCATGGCGTCTTTATCTATTCAGGAACGTAAGCGTTTACGTCAAATTGGACATGCATTAAACCCAGTTGTAATGCTTGGTGACAAAGGCTTAACTGAATCTGTAGTTGAAGAGCTAAATCGTGCCCTTAATGATCACGAACTCATTAAAGTAAAAGTGGTGGCTGAAGACCGTGAAGCACGTGCAGCACTCATTGCTGAACTTTCAGAAACTACAGGTGCTGAAGTGGTACAAACTATTGGTAAAATTGCGCTGCTTTACAAGAAAGCTCCAAAGCAAAACCAGAAGTTATCCAATCTTGTCCGTTTTGCCCATCTTTCTAACTAAGTACAGGATTTATGGCCAGTTACGAACTCAGCGCATTTGATCGCCGTTTTCAGGCAATCTCATTGGTCGGTGCCATCGAACAGCAAAATCCATGCAGCTTGAATGTCGGATTTTGGTTGCGCGATCCCAACCAGTACGTGCTGTGGCCAGAAATGGTTACTGCACATCCCCGTCGTAATTTTTTGTGGGAACAGACCTGCTTTGAAATCTTTATCGGGGTTCAGGGTGAAGATTATTATCGTGAAATCAATCTCTCTCCTTCTCAGGCCTGGCAAGCCTATCAGTTTGAGGAATATCGCTATCCGGAAGATATACCGCCACCTGCTGCATACGATATCGAACTGAATCAGCTTAAACGTACCCATTATGGTCTGAATGTCAGTCTGGATCTGACCGAGTTTATGGTTGAGCATAAACTTAAATGGGCAGACCTGTTTATTGGTCTGACAGCAGTATTAAAAACCTCACAAGGTGATCAATACTTTGCGATGCAGCACAGCAGCCCAGAAGCAGACTTCCACAATAAACGGGATTGGCTGCATGTCTTTTAATGCAGATTAAAAGCATTTGCCGGATAACAAAGATATTAAAAAACGTGAGCATTAAAGTCTCACGTTTTTTTATGGGCTTTTCCGGCTCATCCGCTCAAAGTTCGCTGTTATAGCTTGAAGAAAATATTTTTCTGTATTTTCTCTACGTAGATTCAGGTCAATATTAAATTGAAATAATTAGCCTGCTCTCAACACTTAGGGCTGGCTATTTTGATAATGATTTAAACGTTATTTAAGCTGATAGACTAAGAGTTCATTTTAATTGTTTTCGACATTTTAGTGATGTAAGCGGTAATTGTCCTGCACTGATTTTACCGCGGCATAAAAAATTACAGTTAACGTGAAGATGATCAGGATAATCGTTCCAAAAGTTAGTCCAAAGAATCCCAGACATAACATCATCACACCGAGATAAAGTGCACGCATCAACCAACTTTCCAGATTAAGCATCATAATCAGCGTCAGTAAACAAAGTACACCTACAAAATAATGCTGCTGCATCGTGACCCCCTTTCATTATTATTGTGAGTCCGTTTTGCCTCAAAAAGATAAAGGAGAACGTATCCAGTTCTCCTTTCATGCAATTTAAATCAGCGGCTTCCCTTAACTCTTCAGCTCAGGGCTTTTTTCTGAACTTTCAGCTTTTACCATGGGTTTGACCTTTTTTAGAACTTCAATGGTACTGTCTTTTGAGCGCTTGAATGTACCAGTCAGATGCTCTTTATGTTTGGTCGAGATCTGGCTGACATCTTCTTTCAGTTCCTTACCCATATTGGATAAGTCTTCAATGACTGCAGTAAATTCGGTTTTGATAAAGCTGGTTAATTCAGTCAGTTCTTTTTGCGAACCAAATAACTGCTCTTTCAAAGTATCGATCCGTTGCAACAGATCCTGTTTCAACTGACGTAACTGCTCCTGCACAGTATCACCCAGCTGTTTCGCTTCGACTTCAAGTTTCTCTTTGCTTTCTTCGATGGTTTCCACCACCTGTTCTTTGGCTTCAGCTGCTACTTTTTCAAGCTGTTCAGTCGTTTCTGAAACCACGGTATTGATCTTTTTCTTGGATTGGGAAGATTTCGCTGCTGTAGTCATGTGTCTTATTCCTATAGTTATATTACGACTCATCCATATTAGTAGTTTTGATAAAAATTAAGATTTGATTTGTTAGACAATTCTTAATTGCTTACATTTTTTTACGTTGTTCGTAAAACAGACTTTCAAGCAAAAAGCAAGCCATTTATCTCATACTTTTGCTGTAAAGCTATTGGACTTGGGGGGTGGTTCTGCGTATAATGCCGTGTTAAGTTCAAGCGAGCAGACATAGGAGGGTAGGTTTAAAAATTAACCTTCCTTTTTTTTCGTCTACTCGCTTTTTTACAGCCTAAATTTCAGGAGCTTTGGTTTGAGCACCCCAGCAATTTTAGCCCTTGCCGACGGAACTATCTTTAAAGGTACTTCAATTGGCGCATCGGGTTGTACGACTGGTGAAGTCGTTTTCAACACTGCCATGACTGGCTATCAAGAAATTTTGACTGATCCTAGTTATGCACAGCAGCTTGTAACGCTAACTTACCCACATATCGGTAACACAGGTTGCAACGAAGAAGACGCTGAATCAGGTCGTATTCATAAAGTATGGGCAAACGGTTTAATTATCCGTGACCTTCCTTTACTACATAGTAACTTCCGTGCGAATCAATCACTCGGTGATTATTTAAAACAGCACAATGTAGTTGCCATTGCTGACATCGACACGCGACGATTAACTCGAATTTTGCGTGATAAAGGTGCACAAAACGGTTGTATCCTTGCGGGTGAAAACATCACTGAAGAAGAAGCAGTCGAAAAAGCACGTGCATTCGGTGGTTTAAGTGGTTTAGACCTTGCGAAAGAATGCTGTGATCCGACCGGTTTCGAATGGACTGAAGGCTCATGGGCACTTGGCAAAGGCTTTACTCAACCTGAACTTAAATTCCATGTGGTTGCATACGACTACGGTGTCAAAACCAACATCTTGCGTATGCTCGCAGACCGCGGCTGTAAATTGACTGTGGTGCCTGCACAAACTCCTGCTGAAAAAGTACTTGCGTTAAATCCAGATGGCGTATTCCTGTCAAATGGTCCTGGCGATCCAGCTGCATGTGACTACGCAATTGAAGCTGTAAAAACAATTGTTGAAACAACTGAAATTCCAGTATTTGGTATCTGCTTAGGTCACCAGATTCTTGCTCTTGCATCGGGTGCTAAAACGGTAAAAATGCCGCACGGTCACCATGGCGCTAACCATCCTGTACAGAACATCGAAACTGGTACAGTGATGATTACTTCTCAAAACCACGGCTTCGCAGTGGATGAAAGCACCTTGCCTGCGGTATTGCGTGTGACTCATCGCTCACTGTTTGATGGTACAAACCAAGGTATCCATCGTACAGACAAACCTGCGTTCAGCTTCCAGGGTCACCCTGAAGCAAGCCCTGGTCCACATGACTGCGCACCATTGTTCGATCATTTCATCGAACTTATCGAAGCATCTAAGAAGTAATTAAGGAAGCATCATGGCTAAACGTACTGACATTAAAAGCATCTTGATCATTGGTGCTGGTCCGATCGTCATCGGTCAAGCATGTGAGTTTGACTACTCAGGTGCTCAAGCATGTAAAGCGCTTCGTGAAGAAGGCTACCGCGTTATTCTGGTGAACTCTAACCCAGCGACCATTATGACCGACCCTGCAATGGCAGATGCGACGTATATCGAACCGATTACCTGGCAGACTGTTGCAGCAATTATTGAAAAAGAACGTCCAGATGCTGTGCTTCCAACGATGGGTGGCCAGACTGCACTGAACTGTGCCCTTGCACTGGATGCCAACGGTATTCTTGAAAAATACAACGTTGAACTGATCGGCGCGACCAAAGAAGCGATCGAAAAAGCAGAAGACCGTAAACTGTTTGACGAAGCAATGCGTAAAATTGGTCTGGAATGTCCAAAAGCAGCTATTGCTGAATCTATGGAAGAAGCACTTGAGATTCAAGCGCGCTTCGGTTTCCCTGTGATTATCCGTCCATCATTTACGATGGGTGGTTCAGGCGGTGGTATTGCTTACAACCGTGAAGAATTCCTGGAAATCTGTGAACGCGGTTTCGACCTCTCTCCTACTCACCAATTATTGATCGATGAATCATTGATTGGCTGGAAAGAGTACGAGATGGAAGTTGTTCGTGACAAAAACGACAACTGTATCATTGTATGTGCGATCGAAAACTTTGACCCAATGGGCGTACACACCGGTGACTCGATCACTGTTGCGCCTGCACAAACACTGACTGATAAAGAATACCAGTTGATGCGTAATGCATCTTTAGCAGTTCTTCGTGAAATCGGTGTTGAAACGGGTGGTTCTAACGTTCAGTTCGGTATTAACCCGAAAGATGGTCGTATGGTAATCATCGAGATGAACCCACGTGTATCGCGTTCATCTGCACTGGCATCTAAAGCGACTGGTTTCCCGATTGCGAAAATCGCAGCGAAACTGGCTGTTGGTTATACCCTTGATGAGCTGAAAAACGACATCACTGGCGGTACAACTCCAGCATCGTTCGAACCAGCAATTGACTACGTTGTTACCAAGATTCCACGTTTCAACTTCGAAAAATTCCCGCAAGCTGATGCGACACTAACTACACAGATGAAATCTGTAGGTGAAGTGATGGCGATCGGCCGTAACTTCCAGGAGTCTGTGAACAAAGCACTTCGCGGTCTTGAAGTTGGCGCAACTGGTTTTGATGAAAAAATCGAAGTGGGTACTGAAGGTGCGCGCGAGAAGATTCTTCAAGAACTTAAAGTTCCAGGTCCAGAACGTATCTGGTATGTGGCTGATGCATTCCGTCACGGTTTCACGCTTGATGAAGTATTTGCGGCAACCAATATTGACCGCTGGTTCCTGATCCAGATCGAAGACATCGTTAAAACTGAAGAACAAATCAAATCTTTAGGTTTTGGTGATCTTAACGCTGACAATATCCGTTCATTTAAACGTAAAGGTTTATCTGACCACCGTATTGCCAACCTGATGGGTATTTCACAAAAACAATTCCGTAAGCACCGTTGGAATCTGGGCGTAACTCCAGTCTACAAACGTGTGGATACATGTGCAGCAGAGTTTGAATCTGATACAGCGTACATGTACTCAACTTACGATGAAGAGTGTGAATCTAATCCGTCTAACCGTGACAAGATCATGGTGATTGGTGGCGGTCCTAACCGTATTGGTCAAGGTATCGAATTCGATTACTGCTGTGTACATGCTGCCCTGGCAATGCGTGATGACGGTTATGAAACCATCATGGTGAACTGTAACCCTGAAACGGTTTCAACTGACTATGACACGTCTGATCGTCTGTACTTCGAACCGATTACACTTGAAGACGTTCTTGAAATCGTACGTACTGAAAAGCCGAAAGGTATTATCGTTCAGTACGGCGGTCAGACTCCACTGAAACTGGCTCGTGCTTTGGAAGAAGCTGGTGCGCCAATTATCGGTACATCTCCAGATGCGATTGACCGTGCAGAAGACCGTGAACGTTTCCAACAAATGATTCAACGTCTGCAACTTCGTCAACCTAATAACAGCATCGTAAAATCTGCTGAAGAAGGTATGGCAGAAGCAGCTAAAGTGGGTTATCCACTGGTTGTACGTCCTTCTTACGTCCTTGGTGGTCGTGCGATGGAAATCGTGTATAACGACGAAGAATTAAAACGCTACTTACGTGATGCTGTACAAGCATCGAATGAAGCGCCTGTTCTTCTGGATCACTTCCTTGATGATGCGATTGAAGTTGACGTGGACTGCGTATCTGACGGTAAAGACGTGGTGATCGGCGGTATTATGCAGCACATTGAACAAGCCGGTATTCACTCTGGTGACTCTGCATGTTCGATTCCTCCATATTCATTGTCTGAAGACGTGCAAAACGAAATGCGTCGTCAAACCATCGCTATGGCTAAAGAGCTTGGCGTTGTAGGCTTGATGAACGTTCAGTTTGCGGTGAAAGGCGATGACGTTTACATTTTGGAAGTGAACCCTCGTGCTTCTCGTACGGTTCCGTTCGTTTCTAAATGTATCGGTGAATCTTTAGCAAAAGTAGCTGCACGTTGTATGGCTGGCCAATCTCTTGAGTCTCAAGGCTTTACCAAAGAGATTATCCCTGCTCACTTCTCTGTGAAAGAAGCAGTATTCCCATTCAACAAATTCCCTGGTGTTGACCCGATCCTTGGCCCTGAAATGAAATCAACAGGCGAAGTAATGGGCGTTGGTAAAACATTTGGTGAAGCGTTCTACAAAGCTGTTCTAGGCTCTAACGATCGTTTACCAGGTCTGCCAACTGAAGGCGAAGTGAAACATGCATTCATCTCTGTACGTGATTCTGATAAACCACGTGCGGTAGGTATTGCGAAGCAGCTTGCTGACTTTGGCTTCAAGATTCTTGCGACTGGCGGCACATACGATGTAATTAAAGCTGCAGGTATTGAATGTGAACGTGTAAATAAAGTAACCGAAGGCCGTCCAAACATTGTAGACCGCTTGAAAAATGGTGAAATTCACCTCATTATCAATACCACTGAGGGTAAACAAGCTCAGCAGGATTCATTCTCGATCCGTCGCTCTGCGCTTCAAGGTAAGGTATACCATACCACTACCCTGAATGGTGCTGATGCTGTATGCCAAGCTTTAGCAATTAAATTGCCAATGGATGTATATCGTTTGCAAGATTTAACAGTAGGTTAATTCGTTACTGAGAAGTCCCGTCACCTTCTCGGTGGCGGGCTTTTTTTCATTTATAGACTTTCATTTTTATTACTGAGGGACAACTATGCAACGTTATCCTATGACTCCCGAAGGCAAACTTGCCTTAGAGAAAGAATTACACCAACTGAAAACTGTGGATCGTCCACGTATTACTGCAGCGATTGCAGAGGCACGTGAGCATGGGGATTTAAAAGAAAACGCGGAATATCATGCTGCGCGTGAGCAGCAAGGTTTCTGTGAAGGCCGTATTCAGGACATCGAAGGTAAACTGGGCGCTTGCCAGGTGATTGATGTTAAAGAACTGGAGCAAAACGGTCGTGTAGTTTTTGGTGTCACTGTGACTATTGAGAATCTAGACACTGAAGAACGCAAAACTTACAAAATCGTGGGTGATGATGAAGCAGACTTTAAGATCAACAAGATCTCTGTGAACTCTCCGATCGCGCGTGGCCTGCTGGGTAAAAACGAAGGCGACGATGTGAAAATCGTGACACCACAAGGTGAAGTCGAATACGAAATTGTAAGCGTTGAATATATCTAATTTTTAACTAGATATTTTAGGCTGTAAGACCCCTCAGATGAGGGGTTTTTTATTGAGCCTAGAAATTCCCATCGATTTTATTTTAAGAAGCCAGATGCCAAGGCTTCAAATGCCTGTAAAGCCTGAGGTAAGACCTGTGCAGGATCCTCACTAGAAGCGACCCATAGTGCTGCATTCATTGCTGCACCATTGAGCAAGACTGCCGCAGCAAGTGCATCAACTGGTTTTAATCTACCTTCAACCATTAACTGTTCTACGCATTCACGTGTCGACTGCAGGCATTTATTTTGACTTGGCCAATGTGCGGGGTCCCCTAATACTGCCGGACCATCACGTAGCACAACCCGTTGGAACTCAGCATTTAAAGCATGTTCGATATAGGTACGCCCTTCAAGCATCAATCCCTCCCATAGATCATCAGGCTGCTCCAGATGTTGCCCGGCATATTCAGCCATTTCTGAATCAATCTGATCGACCACGGCAGCAAATAAGCCCTTTTTATCACCAAAATGATGGTATAGCGCACCCCGGGTTAGCCCTGCTTCTGCCGTGAGCTTATCCATGGAAGTGTCCGCATAACCGTATTCAGCAAATGCACGACGTGCGACTTCTATGAGTTTTTTGCGGGTTTCCGCCATTTTTTGTTCACGTACAGACATATATTGTTTCCATCAGTATTGTGAAAATTTTAATTGACATACGCATCGTATGTCAATTATGTTTACATACGTTACGTATGTGAAAATTTAAACAGCTTTCTAAAATACGTATAAATTAAAATTGAGCGAGAATTATCATGACTAGAACTGCAATATTTCCCCAAAATCGCCATGCTTTGTATGAACAGCATGATTATTCTGCCGCAATCAAATCAGAAGATTTATTATTTGTTTCTGGTCAGGTTGGTAGCCGTGAAGATGGCAGTCCTGAACCTGACTTTGAGAAACAGGTAGAACGAGCTTTTGAAAACTTGGCTGCTACATTGGCAGCGGCTGGTTGTACTTTCGATGATATTGTCGACGTCACGACCTTTCACACCAATCCTGAACAGCAATTTGAAAGCATTATGAAAGTTAAAAACCAGATTTTTACGCAAAAGCCCTATCCGAACTGGACAGCTGTGGGCGTGACCTGGCTGGCAGGTTTTGACTTCGAAATCAAAGTCATTACGCGTATCCCTCAATCCGCTAAGACCATGTAAAACTTAACCCTGCAATCAGGTCTGTTATTGAATGGGATTGTTCTCCAGCTTGAAGATCAATTCGCTATAATGACGCATTAATTGTTATTGAATCCTAGTTATGGCTGAAAAGTTGATTAATTCCCCTGTGAACCATTGGTGTGAGTTCGAATTCCTCTCCAAAACGGTGAAGAATCCAAATATTCATATTAAGGGCAATTACAGTTATTACTCAGCCTATTGGGATCAAGGTTTTGAGCGTTGTGTGGTGCGTTATCTGCATGATAAGCCAGCTACACCAGAGAAGCCGATTGACCAGCTTTATATCGGGAATTTCGTCTGTTTTGGCGCAGAATGCGTAATTATGATGGGTGGTAACCAGTTACACCGAACAGACTGGATTTCTGCGTTTCCATTCGATACACGTAGTTTTGTGCCTGCAGGTGATACAGTCATTGGAGATGGCTGTTGGATTGGCTCACGTGCCATGATTATGCAAGGTGTAAAGCTCGGTGAAGGTGCTGTGGTGGCAACAGGTGCTGTCGTCACAAAAGACGTTCCACCTTATGCGATTGTAGGTGGCGTGCCTGCGAAAATTATTAAATATCGCTTCCCTGAAGAAGATATTAAGAAACTACTTTCTCTAAAGCTCTATGACTTAGATGAAAAGCAGTTTTTAAAAATGCGTGAGCAGTTGCAAACGGATGATGTTAGATCACTGCTACATGCCTTTACTGCGCTTGAATAAAAGGGATTAACGCCAAACTCCGCTGTTTATATTCGTCGATTTTATTATTCTTAAGCCAGTTTATATTCAAATAACTTAAACGCCATTCATAATAAGCCAATCCTACATCTCTATAGCTGATCTTAAGTACGGTCTCCTTCTGATCATCACAATAATTATTCTTTTTATCTTTCATATCTTTGTAGCAGGAAAGTCGATTCTGGTATTCGTAAAAAGGTAAATGCTCGAAGACCAGTTTTGTCTTTCCTTTTGGAAGTAATTGAATAAACTGTGCATTCTGTTCACCTGCATCATTTGAAACCCAGCCATGAATTAAGGCAATAGCATAACTATGCCGATAGAGTGGGTATAAGGCAGGATATATAAATTCTATACCACTCTTATCCTCTTCAAGCGCATAAACCTGTTGATACCTGGTTAGATCCCAATAATCAACGATTTGATACTTTCCAAGATGTTTTGAAAGCTGAATCATTTGTAAATTTTCATTAATTAAATAATATTTTTCAGCTTCAGCAATTTTAACTACCCAAAGTTTTGCACCACTCTCATCACAACTAAGTTTTATTTTCTGACAAATTGATCGTATTTCTGCTTTGGAAATACTTTTTTCTTTAAAAGGAAGTGACTTAATTGAATCTGCAGCAAAAACAGGTAAAGCAATAAAGAAAATCAGAGTTGATAGCATTAAATTTTTAATCATCATACATATTCTTGTTATTTGTTTTATTTTAACTATTGTAAGGCTTTTTAGATTTTTAACCAATGAAGCCACAAAACATTAGCCATAAAAAAAACCCACTCAATCGGAGTGGGTTTTTCAGAATATGGTGGCTATGACGAGACTTGAACTTGTGACCCCCGCATTATGAGTGCGGTGCTCTAACCAACTGAGCTACATAGCCTTAAACTGTGCGCGCATTATGGGATTTTCTGTAAATCACGTCAACCCCATATTGTGCTGTTTGATCAAAATTTGTTGAAGTGAGCCGATAAGCCGGGTTCTGTCGAGAACGATCATTCCTCTAGGCGTACAATCACTCATACGCTCAAGCGACCTACCCGGATCCAGCATGGGCCATGCCTAAAGGATCCCTATTTGGTCTTGCTTCCGGTGGGGTTTACCATGCCATGAACTGTTACCAGCCATGCGGTGCGCTCTTACCGCACCCTTTCACCCTTACCTCCGATTCCGATTGCTCAGAACCATAATGAAGGCGGTCTACTCTCTGCTGCACTTTCCGTCGGCTCACGCCGCCCAGGCGTTACCTGGCACCTTGCCCTATGAAGCCCGGACTTTCCTCCCCTGCTTCAATCACGGAGATCTCCACAGCAGCGATCGTCTGGCTCACTTCGAGCCGCATAGTACCAAATCTGGCGACTAATTGCTTGATGTTTTTTGAGCAGTCAGTTTTTCATACTTGGCCTGAAGCTCCTCACGGGTCTCGGCATGGTTCGGATCAAGCGGGATACAGTCCACAGGACAAAATAACTGGCACTGTGGTTTGTCGTGATGTCCGACGCATTCTGTACATAAGTCCGGGTTAATTTCATAGATGACGTCACCCATAAAAATTGCCTCATTCGGACAGACAGGTTCACAGACATCACAATTGATACATTCATCGGTGATATATAAAGACACTCTACCAACCTTGCTGAAGTTTACGCTCGAAGGCTTCAACCACGTTTGGCGGAACAAACTTGGTCACATCACCTCTTAAACGAGCAATTTCACGCACCAATGTGGATGAAATAAAAGAATATTGCTCTGAAGGGGTTAAAAATACCGCTTCAAAATGAGAATCCAGTTGACGGTTCATGTTGGCCAGCTGGAATTCATACTCAAAATCGGACACTGCACGTAAACCACGTAATACCGCTGTAGCATTCTGCTCGCGGAAGAAGTTCACCAGCAGGCCATCAAATCCTACAAATTCAACATTGTTCAAATGGCTTAATGACGTTTGGGCCAGTTCAACTCGTTCTTCCAGACTAAATACCGGGTTTTTGTGATGTCCGATTGCAATTGCAACTACAACTTCATCAAACATCTTTGCTGCGCGGGTCACCAAATCAATATGGCCATTGGTGATCGGATCAAAAGTTCCCGGATAAATTACACGAGTTTTAGTCATCCATTTGTACTCTGTTTATTGTGTAAGTTTCCATTTTAACAAAATCTTCATTTTTTAGTGAAGAAACTCCATCAATTTAAACACTTCAACTCAATAAAAGTTACGGTACAATAGCTACAACTTTGGAAGTGTCTGATTATGGCGAAAGCAACTGTAGTTAAAAAAAATAACGGCGGAACGATTGCTCTGAACAAACGTGCCCGTCACGATTATTTTATTGAAGAAAAATTTGAAGCTGGGCTTTCCTTGCAAGGCTGGGAAGTAAAATCCCTGCGTGCCGGTCGTATGAGTATTGTGGAGAGCTATATCACCTTTAAAAATGGTGAGGCGTTCCTGTTCGGCGCACAGATTCAGCCTTTACTGAGTGCATCTACCCATGTTGTCCCTGAAGCAACGCGTACCCGTAAACTGCTGCTGAAACGCCGTGAAATTGAAAAACTCATGGGCGCGATCAACCAGAAAGGTTATTCCTGTGTACCACTGGCCTGTTACTGGAAAGGCCCGCATGCCAAGCTGGAAATTGCGTTGGTAAAAGGTAAACAGTTACACGACAAACGTGCATCTGAAAAAGACCGTGACTGGCAACGTGATAAAGCGCGTATTTTCCATAAATAATGCCAGCAATAAAAAAACCTCCAATTGATGGAGGTTTTTTTTATGGATCGAATTAGGCTTTCAGATTCAGACGGGCCAGTGTCAAGGCAATATATTCACCAAACCAGATCGCGGTTTGTAAATCCCCTTCCGGTGGTGTCACTTCAACAGGCGCATTATCAGATTGGGTCATGAGACCCAGAAAGCTCGACATACGATTCAGATCGGTAGTGGCACGACCTGTCGGCATTAACGGTAGACCTGACCACAACATGCCATGTTGCATCGCAAACAGATTAATCTGCTGCAAGACAGCCAGCTTGTCCCCACTTAAGCCACCACCATTGGTAAAGGCTGCTGCCAGCTTGCCTTGCCAGCTACGTGCCAGCCAGCGCTTGGACGACTGCTCCATAAATAACTTCATGGCAGAAGTCAGACTACCCATATAGGTCGGACAGCCAAATACAATTGCATCGGCAGCGTCCAACACCTCCCAATCCACCTGTTCCACATTCATCATATGCACCTGGACACCAGTTTTTTGTGCGCCTTCGGCAATGAAGTTTGCCACTTTAGCCGTGTGTCCATAAGGACTGTGATAAACAATCGCAACAGATTGGGAAGATAGGGACATAACAATCAAAAACCAAGAATTTCAATCAAGTTTAACATTTTCATGCCATAAACACGAATGTTGCCATGCGTCCGGTTTTGGCTTCACGGCGATAGGAAAAGTATTCATCCGCCTGACGATATGAACACTGATCGCCACCTAAAACAGTCTCAACACCCTGCTGCTGTAAGATGTAACGCGCAATCGCATACAGATCCGCATAGTATTTTCTGGCCTGTTCCCCTGCCTGAAATGCACTGTCCAGTTCAGGATATTTGGAACAGAAAGCTTCTTTTACTTCTGAGCCAATTTCAAAACAAGGCTGGCTGATCGCTGCACCGAGCCACGCCCAGGTAGGCTTGGATTGCATCGCGGCAATGGTATTTTCAACGATACCGCCTGCCAGCCCACGCCAACCCGCATGCAGATTGGCTACTTCAGTGCCTTCAGCATTACCCAGTACCACAGGTAAGCAGTCTGCCGTCATCATCATCAAGGCATGGGCCTTGCGCTGTGTCACCAGACCATCGCCGACCAATGCCTCGAAAGGCATCTGCTCATTGATGGTATGACAAATGGTGCTATGCGTCTGTGTCATCCAGGTAATTTTGTCCACACCAAAAGGCTGGAAGTCTTTCAATAGCTGGATGCGATGCTTCTGTACACGTGCAGCATCATCATTGACATGCAAAGCCAGGTTAAAGCCGGCCAGTTCTGGCTGGGCTGAAGGCTGTACCTGTTCATGATGAACACGGGTCTGACCCACATAAACGCCTTGAGGCAAACCTTGTACAAATTGCATGTCGCTTCCCTTTTTTTAATGACTGCTAATAGAATGAAAATTAATAGGCCTTGTTTTCGCTACGTAGCACTTCAACCAGATTGGCGAAGTCTTCTGGCCATGGCGCATTAAAGGTCATTTCTTCTTTGGTACGTGGAT
This sequence comes from Acinetobacter sp. GFQ9D191M, assembly GCF_011174875.1. Classification (NCBI taxonomy): domain Bacteria; kingdom Pseudomonadati; phylum Pseudomonadota; class Gammaproteobacteria; order Moraxellales; family Moraxellaceae; genus Acinetobacter; species Acinetobacter sp. GFQ9D191M. Next base: position 31,852 of record NZ_JAALGV010000002.1, on the reverse strand, counting down.
GCTTCAGACCTAGTGTCGCTGCATGCAGTGCCTGACGTTTAAAACCACGCAAGGTGTCATCCAGCAATTGCGAAGCACCGGCTGGCATACGCACACGTGGCATATAGACCTGATCACCGACCAGACCATAGCCCAGGTAACTAAAATGCACACGAATCTGGTGCGTACGACCGGTTTCCAGACGTGCCTGAATACGGGTGAAATGCTGGAAGCGTTCTTTCACATTGTAGTGCGTCACCGCTTCCTTACCGCCTGGCAGGACTGCCATTTTCACACGATCCACTGGATGACGTTTAATCGGTTCATCAATGGTACCGCCGGCAATGATGTTGCCATATACGATCAGGTCATACACACGGTAGACGGTCTTTTTCTCAAGCTGCTTGCTAAGCGCAAACTGCGCTTCCAGATTTTTAGCAACAACCAATAGACCACTGGTGTCTTTATCAATCCGGTGTACTAAACCTGCACGCGCCAGTTCAGAAGATTTCGGATAATGATGCAGCAAGGCATTGACCAGTGTACCAGTCATATTGCCTGCACCCGGATGTACCACCATGCCCACTGGTTTGTTAATGACAATGATGTCATCATCTTCATAGACGATATCCAGTGGAATATCTTCAGGTAGGCTACGAGTTTGTGCCTCCAGTTCAACGTTTAAAGTCAGTGTTTCAAAACCGTCACTTTTAAATTTCGGCTTAACTGGTTGACCATTCACTAATAAATTGCCGTCTTTGATCCATTGTTTGAGCTTTTCTCGAGAAAAATCGCTCCAGACCATGGCCGCAATCTGGTCGATACGTTGCCCGATATAACTTTCATCCAATTGAAATTGCAACGATAAACGTGTTGCAGTTGCGTCTGAAGTATGGTTATCTGCATCCTCAGAATCTTCAAGTAAATTGAAATCAGTATCAGGGATATTAGAATTGGAAGATTGTGCTTGACTCATTTGCTCATTCAGACAAAAGTGGTTTAATAGTGCAATTGTAGCTCATTGCCCGTATTAACAGAGGAATTTTTATGTCGCTACCACATTATAAAATGACAATGCTTGCTGTGACGTTAGGCATTGCATCGGCAATGGTAGGCTGTAGCAGTAATCCAAAAAAAGAAGTCGTGGACAAAGGTCCAGAATCTAGCGAACAGGTTTATATCCAAAAAGCACAGAACGCGCTAGATCGCAAACAATATACTGATGCAGCAAAACAGCTCGAAGCACTGGAAACCTATTATCCAACCAGCCAGTATGCACCGCAGGCGCAACTGGAACTGCTGTATGTCAAATTCCAGCAAAAAGATTATGAAGGTGCAGTGGCACTGGCAGAACGCTTTATCCGTCTGAATCCGCAACATCCAAATGTCGACTATGCTTACTATGTCCGTGGCGTAGCGAATATGGAGCAGAACTATAATGGCCTGCTGCGTTATACCTCACTAAAACAGTCACACCGTGATGTGAGCTACCTGAAAGTAGCTTACCAGAATTTTGTCGATTTCATTCGTCGCTATCCATCAAGCCCCTATGCAGTAGACGCTGCACAACGTATGAAGTTTATCGGTCAGGAACTGGCAGAAAGCGAAATGAATGCGGCCCGTTTCAATATCAAGCGTAAAGCATATTTGGCTGCTGTTGAACGTGGTTTATGGGTAATTGAACACTATCCACAAACGCCACAGATTCCAGAAGCGCTGGCAACCGTTGCTTACGGCTATGACAAGCTAGGTGACAAAGCCACAGCACAGCAATATATCGAAGTACTGAAACTAAACTATCCAGGTCTAGTGAATGCCGACGGTACCGTGAACCTGCGTGCAGCACGTAGTGAAGGCAGCTTCTTCAATCGTGCGACTTTGGGTATTTTCGGTAAAGAAGCCAAAACCGTGACCGATACGTCTAGCCAATCATCTGAAGACCAAGCAGAAAAACGCAGTCTGACCAATCGCATGACTTTTGGTTTACTCGATCGTCCTAAAACCACTGAAACTGAGCTGCCTGAACCGACTGCTGAATAAGCCGACTGTTACAGGTGCATTTTTACAAAGGGCAAGTTATCATACTTGCCCTTTTGCATTTTCTGAGCCATGCTTGAACAAATTGTGCAAACAGGTTATACCAATTAATTCATTTATAGCGTTGGATGAATCATCCTACTCTTAATTTTCAATGATTTAACACCTAAATAACGCAGCACGAGAAGCTTAGCAAACCATGGCCATTCCTCAGCATACGATTGATCAGATTCTCGATCGCACCGATATTGTCGATGTGATTGGTCAATACGTGAAACTAAAAAAAACTGGCCGTACTTATTCGGGCTGTTGCCCTTTCCATCAGGAAAAATCGCCTTCTTTTCACGTCTACCGTGACAAGCAGTATTTCCACTGCTTTGGCTGTCAGGCCAATGGTAATGCCATCCGCTTTTTAATGGATATTGGCAGCCGCAATTTCATTGAAGTGATGAAAGACCTGTCCAGCCAGACCGGAATTGAACTGCCTAAAGATAATAAAGATTCCAACCGCTTAAAATACAAACGCGAAGCCAAACCGAAACCGGTCACTGTACCACCAGCAAAAACTGCGGATACATCTATAAATCCAGCGCCTGAACAAAACGCTTATTTTGATCCATTTGCTGAAATTCAGGCACCTGAAGCTGAATTTTATACAGATGATCCTTTTGCCGCTTTTGAGCAAATGCCTGCAGCAGAAGCACAAGCAGATGGCAACTTATACGACCTGCTGGAAAATATCGCGCAGTTTTATGAGCGTCAGCTACCCAACAGTCCAAGTGCCCAGCAATATTTTAAACAGCGTGGTCTAACCGCAGAAACGATTGCCTACTGGCGACTCGGTTATGCACCGGAAGACTGGCAGCATCTGGAAAAAGCCTTCCCGCAGGATATTGAAGGTCTCAAACTTTTAGGTCTGATTCGTACCAGCGACAGTGGCCGGGATTTTAACCTACTCCGTGATCGTGTCATCTTCCCGATTCGGGATAGTAAAGGCCGTGTGGTCGGCTTTGGTGGTCGTGCACTGAATGACGAAATCAAACCGAAATACATCAACTCGCCCGATTCAGAAGTTTTCCATAAAAACCAGTTATTGTATGGGCTGTATGAAGGTCGCAAGCAGAAAGCTCAAGACTGGCTGATGGTGGAAGGCTATATGGATGTCATTGCCTTGCAGCAATATGGCATTCATGGTGCAGTAGCTACTTTGGGAACGGCCAGTAATACTGATCACCTAAATATTCTGTTCAAGCAGAATAACCGGATTACCATTGCTTTTGATGGTGATGCTGCCGGACAAAAAGCGGCACGCCGTACTCTGGAAATTGCTCTACCCTTACTGAACGATGGGCGTGAGTTAAAATTCTTTGTCCTGCCGAATGACCATGACCCAGACTCCCTGATTCGTCGTGAAGGCATTGAAAATTTCCGCCGTCTGCTGGATCAGGCACCGCTGCTCTCTGACTTTGTCTTTGCCCATCTCACCCAGAATCACGACATTGCAACGCCTGAAGGTAAAAGTCAGGTGATGGGAGAGCTACGTCAGCTAACCGAATTATTGCCAAAAGCTGGCTCATTCCGTTATCTACTACAGCAGTTCTTTCGGGAAAAACTCGGTTTTAGCCGCAAATGGCAACCCAAAGTCAATAATGACGCCTCTCTAAGCTTTAGCACCAAAATTGATGCCGAAGAATATGTCATTGCGATTCTGTTGAATCATCCTTATCTGTATATTCATTTTGAACCACTACGTGCACTGGTCAGTGAAGATCAATTGCTATTCAAGATTCTGAATATATTTAATGTGATTTTTGATGAATTGCCGGATGACCCGGAACTGTCAACTTATTATGTACTCGGTGCCTGTGCTGCACATCATCATGAGTTACAGCATATCCTGCAACATGCCAATGTCAGCGATTACACCTCTTCTCCTGAGCAGGCAGACAAACTGGCGGCAGACTTCTCAATCAAGCTGCAATATCAATGCTTACAACACAAATTAAAATCGAAAAAGTTTAGTAGCATCGCGGAGATGAAAAATCTCAAGATGCGGATTTATGAAATTGATAAAAAACGTTCCATGACCTTACTCGAAGATTAAAAACCAAGAAATAAAAAAGGCGTTTATTTTAAACGCCTTTTAAATATCGGAAAGTTATTCCAACATCATTTTAATGTTTAACCTTACGGCGATGCTGAACCACGTCCTGCAAACTGTTCTGTAGCATTTCAAAATAGCTTGGATCTTCAGCTTTGGCAGCTTCACGCAGCATGATTGAGGTCGGATGCAGAAGTTTTTGGGTCAAACGATGCGAAAATTCGGCCAATACTGTTTCAGCACTTTCACCTTTGGCAATACGTTGCATAGCAGTTGCCAGTTCTTCCTGACGTAAGCTTTCCCCATAATCCCGGTAAGCATGAATCGTACTACCCGCCTCACTCACCTTCTGCTGGGTGATCAACTCAGTCGCCAGTTGATTGACCATCACTTCCGCTTCGACCGCTGCCTGACGACGCTGCGCCAGGTTTTCATCAATCACGCTTTGCAGATCGTCCACGCCATAGAGATAAACTCCATCCAGCTTTTCAACTTTTGGATCAATATCACGCGGTACAGCCAGATCGACCAACAGCATTTGCTGGTAACGGCGCTTCTTTAAAGCAGCTTTGACATCCGGATAGTGAATGACTTGATGCAAACTACCGGTACAACTGGAAATCACATCTGCACGATGCAAGTTTGCTGCCAACTGATCAAAATCAATAATCTCGACTTCTGCACGGTGGGCAATTTCCTGCGCCAGATTCTCTGCACGAGCACGAGTTCGGTTACAGATAATGATTTTTCTGACGCCCATTTCTGCCAGATGTTTGGCCACCAGACTGTTCATTTCCCCGGCTGCCACGACCATTACAGTTAACTGCTCAGGCCGGCTAAATACTTGCAATGCTAATTGTGCAACTGCATAGCCCATCGATACTGCATGACTGCCGACTGCTGTTTCCGAGCGCACACGCTTGGCCGCATAAAAGGCATATTCAAAGATACGATTCAGGTTTTGCGAAACGGTTTTAGATTCTTTGGCAAGAGAGAGTGCGGTTTTGACCTGTCCCAGAATCTGCGGTTCACCAAGCATCAGGGAGTCGAGACCACTGGCGACACGCATCAGATGAGTGACGGCTTGCGCATTCTCATAGCGATAAACATGATTCTGTAATTGCTTGGGATCAATACCATTGGTCTGGGCGAGCCAGTTTAGCACCATGTCGACATTGTCCGACATCGCGTAAACTTCGGTCCGGTTACATGTAGACACCACCACCATATCATTCAGTACAGGGTGCTGGCTTTGCTCGGCAAGTAAAATGCTTAACTTTTCAGGGTTAAAAGCAATCTTTTCGCGCAGCTCTACAGAGGCAGTTTGATGGTTGACACCCAATGCAAAGAAAGACATATCAGGTCATCATTTCACTAAATTTATGCTATTGTGCAACATCGGTGTCATAAAAAGCATTACTTGGATAAAGAAAAATTGCGTCTAACAACTAGCCGTATAAACGGCCCTACCATTAAGCAATATTCTACCACATTCTTGCTGGTGGTTAGCATGGCTTCAACTGCTCATCTTTATGCAGCAGAAGCAGTTTACCATGCAAATCAAAATTATGATGCGATAAAACAAAGTATGATAGCCGAGTTCGCACTCGCCTATCGCGATATTCCAAACGCTTTACACAACTATACTGTGCTGGCCATTAAAAGCAATTCCACCGCGGTTAAACAGCGCGCACTCAATATCGCCCTCGAACATGAAGACCTGAATGCAGCGTTAGATATTTCTACCCACTGGGTCGTTCAAGAACCACAGGATGTGCCGGCATTATTCTATCTGGCGCATATTGCCTTAAAAGCGCATGAGTACGAACTGGCGGCAGAAACACTGGAAAAGATCCTGAAAATTGATGATAACGCCGATCTGGAAGAAATTCTGGCCGGGATTGCCCCGGATGAGCCGGATGACCGTGAATATTTAATTCAGGCTCTAAGTACTAGCAAAGCCAAAGACAATCCTTCGATTCTGGTGCTGGTCGCCGGTCTGGAAGCACAAAAAGGTCAGCTAGAACAGGCTCTCAATACCATCAACCGCGCCTTAAAAAAACGTCCAAAGTCGACTGGCTATATCCTGATGAAAGCCAATCTGTTGGCGGCATTGGGTGATGATGCGGAAACGCTGAAATGGTACGAGAAAGCCAGTCGCAAACATCGCAATAACATGGATATACGTCTGGCTGAGGTTAAATACCTGATCAAGCTAAATGAAGCTGAAAAGGCCTTACAGAAACTAGAAACGATCCTGAAAAAATCACCACAACACGAAGAAGCACTGTTTATTGCCGGTCTGACCAGTATTGACCTGCAGCAATATGAACGGGCCGAAAAATATCTGGTAGAGCTCCGTTATTCGGCTCAGTACCAGAATGAAGCTTATTACTATCTGGCAGTCAATGCAGAACGCAAACAGCATTATGAAACCGCCAAGGCGTATTACCGCCTGGTGGATGGCAGCCTGTATACGGTCTCACGACGCAATATCATTGCGATCTTTGCCGAGCAGGATAAACTGCATGATGCACTGCGCTTTCTGACTCAGGAACGGGTCAATTATCCGCAACATGCCAGTTTCCTGTATCTGGCTCAAGCGGATATTCTGAAACGCATGAACAATAAGAACGCAGCGATCCGAATTCTGGAAGAAGCCAGCAAAAACCTGCCGGATGATCCGGAACTGGTCTATGCTCAAGTTTTATTGCTAGATCCACATGAAGATCGTGATCAACTGGATCAGCTGTTAAAAACCCTGCTTAAAATCGAGCCGAATAGTCCAACCTATCTGAATGCTTATGCCTATACGCTGGCCCGTCAAAATCGCCGTCTGGATGAAGCACGGCGCTATGCTGAACAGGCACTGGAATACGCACCAGAACAGGCTTCTATTCTGGATACCTATGGCTATATCTGTTACTTGCAAAATGACTTTACCACGGCTGCCCAAGTCTTGCTTAAAGCCTATGAACTGAATCCAAGTGCAAAAATTGGCGTCCGTTATGCACGTTCGCTTTATATGAAAGGCGATCTACAACAATTCCATCAAGTGTTACAACAATTACAACAAAACCATCCAAATGACCCAGAATTAAACCAACTTAATTCGCTATTGTTAGCACCACAATCCTGAACGAGTCCATTCTTTTATGCGCAACATAAGTACTTTAGGCTGCTGTTTCATTGCTTCTACTGCCCTGTTCATGAGTGGTTGTCAGCAGATGGTGCAGCAAAAAGCGCCTGTCACGCCATCGGTACAGGCTGAAAACCAGTTCCAGCTGCAAGGTAAAATCGGGGTACGTACACCTCAGCAAAGCGGCAGTGCCTTTTTTACCTGGGTTCAGCAGCAGGAAGAATTTGATATTGAACTGACTGGTATCTTAGGTGCCGGAAAAACCCAGATTTCAGGTACTCCTGGCCAAGTGACTTTGAATAGTGCCAAAACCGGCCTGATCAAGGCAGCAACGGCAGAAGAACTATTGCAACGTGCAACCGGCTGGCAAGCCCCGATTAGTCATTTAGTTGATTGGGTACAGGCACGCCCCGCGACTCAATCTGCCCAGATCCAGAAAGACAGCTCACAGCGTATCAGCCAGATTATTGAACAAGGCTGGATGGTAGATCTGAGTTATAACCAGCAGGCAACTGTTCCAAACCGCTTGATTTTAAAGCAGTCGCTTGAGAATGGGGGTGAAAACCGTATTACAATGGTGATTCAAAACCGTTAACTGGTCTGATGCAAGCCTATGATGATTCGTGTTCCCTCACCTGCAAAACTGAACTTGTTTCTCCATATCACCGGTCGCCGTCCGGATGGTTATCACGAGCTGCAAAGTATCTTTCAGTTGATAGATTTGTGTGACTGGCTAGAGTTTGAGCAAACAGATGATCAGCAGATCCAGATTGAAGGTTTGTCCTCAGTCGATCTGGAACAGAATCTCATCTATCGTGCAGCGCAGATTTTGCAGCCTTATGCCAAAACGCCTTCTGGTCTGATCATTCGACTAGAGAAGAATATTCCCATGGGTGCAGGTCTTGGTGGTGGCTCATCCAATGCAGCAACGACCTTGATTGTGCTGAATCAGTTATGGCATTGTGGCTTAAATTCTGAGCAACTGGCAGAGCTCGGCGTCAAGCTGGGCGCGGATGTGCCTATTTTTGTTCATGGTCGCAATGCTTGGGCTGAAGGTATTGGTGAACACTTAACATTCATAGACTTAGATCAAAAACAGTTCATTGTGTTAAAACCTGACTGTTTTATCAGCACTCAACAGCTTTTTTCACAAAAAACGTTGACAAGAGACACGAAGCCCTCTAAATTTTGCGCCTATCAGATAAAGCCATCTGATTTCGGAAATAACTTTGAGCCAGTGGCACGAAGCCTATATCCAGAAGTCGATGAGGCAATGCAATATCTCGATCAATTCGGTGTTGCAAAGCTTACAGGTACAGGTGCTTGTGTTTTTATCGAAGTAACTGATGATATGAATGTGACCGACATTCTTGAGAATGCACCATGTAAATCTTACTTGGTGAACAGTCTACAAGAATCGCCATTACATCATTTCAAGGTTCAATAGGGGTATCGCCAAGTGGTAAGGCACCGGGTTTTGATCTCGGCATCCGTTGGTTCGAATCCAGCTACCCCTGCCATTATTCACCTGTAGATGTACTGTATTAGGGGTATCGCCAAGTGGTAAGGCACCGGGTTTTGATCCCGGCATCCGTTGGTTCGAATCCAGCTACCCCTGCCATCTTACAGTTCATCAAATCTAGGGGCGTCGCCAAGTGGTAAGGCACCGGGTTTTGATCTCGGCATCCGTTGGTTCGAATCCAGCCGCCCCTGCCATTTTCTCGAAAAAAGACAGAACATCATTTGCTGTAAGACTGTTAATTTACCTTGACACAATACCGCAAAAATATTAAAGTTCTGCCGCATTAGGGGTATCGCCAAGTGGTAAGGCACCGGGTTTTGATCCCGGCATTCGTTGGTTCGAATCCAGCTACCCCTGCCATCTACTTCCATACATACCAACCGCCAAGGGTGCTTCATGCCCAATCTTGTCGTTTTTAGTGGAACCGCGCATCCACAATTCGCTCAAAAAGTCGTAAGTCACTTACATATTCCTCTAGGCGCTGCCTCTGTAGGCCAGTTCTCTGATGGCGAAATCGCTGTTGAGATCACTGAAAATGTTCGTGGTAAAGACGTATTCATCGTACAACCTACTTGTGCACCGACCAACGATAACCTGATGGAAATCCTGGTTATGGCTGACGCGTTACGCCGTGCAAGTGCTGGTCGTATTACTGCCGTGATTCCTTACTTCGGTTATGCCCGTCAAGACCGTCGTCCCCGTTCAAGCCGTGTGCCGATTACTGCAAAAGTTGTTGCAGATATGCTGACCACTGTAGGTATTGACCGTGTGGTGATGATTGACCTTCACGCTGACCAGATCCAAGGTTTCTTCGATATTCCTGTAGACAACATCTACGGTACGCCAGCCCTGCTTGCTGACTTACGCCAACAACAGCATCATAACCTGATGGTTGTTTCTCCTGACGTAGGTGGTGTAGTTCGTGCTCGTGCTGTTGCGAAACAGATGGGTGATATCGACCTGGCGATCATCGATAAACGTCGTCAAAAAGCGAATGAATCACAAGTGATGCATTTGATTGGTGATGTGAAAGATCGTGACTGTGTGATCGTTGATGACATGGTGGATACTGCTGGTACGCTTTGTAAAGCTGCTGATGCGTTGAAAACTTTCGGTGCCCGCAAAGTAGTTGCTTACGCGACTCACCCAGTATTGTCTGGTAAAGCACTTGAAAATCTGAAAAATTCTGTGATCGATGAGTTGGTAGTTACTGACACCATCCCTCTTTCAGAAGAAGCTTTAGCTCTTGGCAAGATTCGCCAGGTTTCAGTTGCAAGCATGGTTGCTGAAACAATTCGTCGTATCAACAACGAAGAATCTATTAGCGCAATGTTCGATTCTTATCTATAATAGTGCGCTGAATTTCCAAAGCCCTGCCATTTGGCGGGGCTTTCTATCACCGGATCGGTCGTAGGTCCGGTTCATTTAAAACTTAAATAGGATGTCTATCATGGCAAACTTCGTATTAAACGCAGAAGCACGTGAAGTAGCACAACAAGGGAAAGGTTCGAGCCGCCGCCTTCGTCATGCTGCTAAAGTTCCAGCGATCATCTATGGTGGCGAAGCTGCTCCTGTAGCTGTTTCTCTTGAACTTCGTCAGCTTGTTAAATTCTTAGAAAGCAACTCATTCTTCGAAGAAGTGATCGAAATTGATGTAAACGGTAAAGTTGAAAGCGTTAAAATCCAAGCGTTACAACGTCACCCAGCTAAAAACACTCCAATGCACGCTGACTTTAAACGCGCATAAGTGTTAATGGTGTAGATTAGTGTCAAATATTTCACTGATTGTAGGTTTGGGCAACCCAGGTTCTGAGTATGCTCAAACCCGCCATAATGCAGGCTTCTGGTTTGTAGAACGCCTTGCAGATCAATATGGCATTAGCCTTAAAAAAGACCCTAAATTCAATGGATTCAGCGGTCGTGGCAATATCGAAGGTCAAGACGTCCGTCTCCTTCTACCTACAACATTCATGAACCTTTCCGGTAAAAGTGTTGTTCCTTTCGCCAAATTCTACAATATCGCACCCGAATCAATCCTGATTGCCCATGATGAACTGGATATGAATCCAGGCATTATTCGCCTGAAAACTGGCGGTGGTCATGGTGGACATAACGGTTTACGCGATATCGTGCCGCATATCGGTCCGAACTTTCATCGTCTACGCATTGGTATTGGTCACCCAGGTTCTAAAGACCGTGTTTCTGGTCATGTTCTGAGTAAAGCACCAAGCAATGAACAAGAGTTAATGGACGATGCAATTGCCCATGCACTTGCTCGCGCTAAAATGCTGGTGAACGGTGAAGTACAACAGGCAATGAATCAAATCAATGCTTATAAACCGAACTAAACATTCATAAATTGCTGGACAATTCCGCTTGCCTTGCTGGCCATTTAGGCGCAAAATGCGCAAGCCTACCCACTTATCCAGTGTCGTAGAAATTGATTCAACCATAAGATCAAAGTCTTAGGTCAACTAAGGGGACGCTAGCCATGCTATCTCGTTTATTAAAATGCAAAATTCATCGCGCTTTTGTTACACATGCAGAATTACACTATGAAGGTTCATGTGCAATTGATGGCGTTTTGATGGATCTAGCTGGCATTCGTGAATACGAAGAAATTCATGTTTGGAACGTGACCAATGGTAAGCGTTTTACTACTTATGCCATTCGTGGTGAAGATAATTCAGGGATTATTTCTGTGAATGGTGGTGCTGCGCACCAGGCTGATGTTGGTGATATCGTGATTATCGCAACATTTGGTGATTTCACTGAAGCCGAAGCCAATGCTCATAAACCACGTCTGGTTTATGCCAACCCGGATAACACTGTGAATCACACTGCAAATTGCATTCCGGTACAGGTTGCCTAAGCTGGTTCAACAAGATTCTCAAAAGCTCGCTTCTCGCGGGCTTTTTTATGGGCTGATTAAAATAAAACTAACGCCCCTGCCACCAGCTTTTTCGGTTCTCACAGTTTAAGGACTTAAGATTTTGATCTACCAGGTCAGCCAACAAAGTTTCTCCATTTTCTTTTAGCTTTAATTCGGCGAATTTAGCATTACGATAACAAGGCTCAAGTCCCTCAGCGAACATAAAACTGTTGGCAGCCGGATATAAGCCTTCAAAGGTATTCCGTGGATTTTTCAGGATTAGTCGCGCTGAGCGTGGCTGATCCAGCGCACTTCGATTAAAACTGGTTTTGACAACTCTTCTTTGCTCATCAAGCTGTACATAGCTTAGTACACGGGACTGGTTTTCAAAATCTTGAATACTGATTTTAGGTTCTGATTGTTCTGATCTATTCTCCGCTGCTAGTGCACTAAAATGCAGATCATAATTCAGCGCCATATAATCGCCTTGCAGAATTGATCGCGGATCTACTGGTGCCAGCTCCACATAAATACTTTGGCTATCTCGAAGATGCCATTCATGTTGCGCAATCAATCCACAAAATAAGGCAATACTGAAAATAGCCAGATGCAAAGGAAGAAACTTTTTCATCTTGCCTCTCCTTGCTCATGTTGTAGTTTTGACCCCTTTAAAATATAGGCCAGCAACAAGACCAGTATCCCTGAAGCAAAGATACTGATGCTTTTTAATAGGAAGCTTAAGCCCAGATTGTAATACAGCATCCATAGCCAGAAGATCAGCAATAAAATGGTAAGTGCCTGTATAAGTCGTTGCTGATAGACCACTGCCCACGCCATAAGCAGCATAATAATAAAAATCTCAAAATAGCCCAACAGAATGAGTAAGATGCCAAATACAGGAATCAGCCAGAGCCATTTTTCATAAAATTGCTGCCAGTTTTGCCAGATAAAACCAAGCAACAATAAGCTCGGAAGAACATAAAACAGCAGAACGTGGTCAAGGCTGATCTGCCCGATGCCCTGCCAGTGCTCTAATCCAGTCACAGATTGAACCACGGCTGAACCTGTCAGCATAGCAATGATCCAGAGCAGAATACTTTTCTGATAAATTGAGGACTGCCAATATCTAGCGGTTAGAATTAGCCCGATAAAAATGACATAGTTCAAGCTTAGGGCAAGCGTGATTACAATATCATCATGCTTAAAGGAATTCTCTAATGCCAAAACCACAATTGCTAAAGCATGAGCTATCAAGAGCTGTAAGGTTAGAATGAACCAGTGCATCCGTTTGATCACAGTCAGAGCCAGCATCATTAATTGCAACAGCCACACTATAAACAGACTATCGGTGAGCAGTTCCGTATGAATTAATACCGCAGCTTGCCCGCAAACCCAAAGACAATAGGCAAACTGACGTAGAAATATGGAATTCTTTTGACTTAATAATTTCCAAGCGATGCCAATAAAAATGAGACCTAAAACAATTGAAACTGCTTTCCAATAGGTCAGTAATAAGACTGCCAGAATAATTCCAGCTATCCATGCACCAAGTGCCAAAGGAATGACGGAGAATTTGGTTTGTGGAAAAATTTTCTTTAGTGCAAAACTGATCAGCGCAAACCAGCCAAAGATCAGCATTGCCAAGATAAATAAACCCGCTGCTGAATTGGTAAGCTGATCGTCCACCAGTTCAAACAGCCATAGGCTCAAACTGGCAGCCAAGCCTGCAATCAGTAAAATGGTTTCTAGTGCCTGATGCTTACGATAAAAATAAAATGCAGCCCCTGCTGGTAGAACAACTGAAGAAGCCAGATAGATCAGCTGAAAATGATGGGTAAACTGCATCATACTGCTGATCGAAATCATGATAATGAATGCAATAAACAGATATCGCAGTAACGAATAATAACGTATGGCAAAGGCAAAGCTGATGGCTGTCAGTAGGTTCAAAGTCAATAAATACAACCCTTCTGCCCGTATCATCCAGAAACTTTGCTTAAAGTAAAAATACAATGCAAGCTGACTGACCACACAAAGCATGGCAAAAACCCCGATATTTGGTCGATATAGCCACGGCAACAGCAATACGGCCCAGAGCAGAAATAACTGATAACTATCCGCACCAGTCTGATAGATCTGCCCAATCACCACCAGACTTAAGCCCAGCATCAGGCCAGATACAGTATCCAGACTCTGTCTGATCCATTCCCGCTGATTAAAGTAAATGCTGGCTATTGCACTACAGAGTAAAACCAGCATTGGAATTGCTAACTGTACCTGATTCGGTAGCATCCACCAGTTCGCAGCCATTAAATACAGCAAACTGACTGCAATCAGCGCAACGCCCAAAATATTGAGATAACGCAAAACCTTTGCATCACAAAACAGCAAGGGAGAAAATGGATTATTATGGATCAGCTCGGTTTTCTTCATTGTCAGAATGATTGATTAATTTCTATTCTTAATAGCAACATAACATGTTTCCAGTTTTTTGCTAAAGGCTGTCGTAATTCAGATAATCTGTTTTGCTTATCTGAAATTCTGCAAATTCGTGACTGGCCAAACTATCCCATCTTTTAAAAATCAGGACTATAATGGCCCTACATCGCTTCAGGGCGGGGTGAGATTCCCCACCGGTGGTAATTTCAGGGTAGTAAATCTCTATTCCTAAATCAGCCCACGAGCGGTCAATTTCGATTGATCTGCAGATCTGGTGCAAATCCAGAGCCGACGGTATAGTCCGGATGAAAGAAGACGAAAGCAGTACACCCTGTTTTATGCCTGGCATGAAACTGTTTTGCTATAAGCCTATTTTCACTATGTCCTGAAATGTTCAATCGTACTTTTACTTTACGTGAGCGTTTCAATGTCAAGTTTGATTCAACCCGAAATTTTCTTTTCCGCTTTAGCTCCCGCTGAACAGCGCATCCAACAAGCACTCGAAGACATCCGCCAAGGCAGACCTGTTCTGGTGATGGATGACTTTGACCGCGAGAATGAAGCCGACCTCATCATTGCAGCAGAGACTTTGACTGTAGAAACCATGGCTCGTATGATTCGTGATGGTTCCGGTATTGTGTGCCTATGTCTGACTGATGAACTGGCCAATCATTTAGAACTGCCACCTATGGTGCAGGATAACTCTAGTCAGTTTAAAACTGCATTTACTGTCACCATTGAAGCTGCGGAAGGTGTGACGACTGGTGTATCTGCCAAAGACCGTACCACCACGATTAAAGCAGCCATTAAAGACGGCGCTGTCGCCAGTGACCTGAATCGCCCAGGGCATGTCTTCCCTTTACGTGCCCGTGAAGGCGGTGTGCTGACCCGTCGTGGTCATACCGAAGGTACAATTGATCTTGCGCGTCTAGCTGGCTTGAAACCTGCCGGTGTTCTGTGTGAACTGACCAACCCAGATGGCACTATGGCTTCTGGCATTCAGGTATTGTCTTATGCGCAGACGCATCAGCTGACCGTGATCACTATTGATGAACTGGTGCATTACCGCCAGCAGCACAATGTCTAAGACGTAAAGATAAAAAATCCCGGCTTAAGACCGGGATTTTTATTTTATATAAATATTTTTAGATGAGTACAGACAATATTCCATAGACTGCGACTACCAATAAAATCAAACCGCACAAACCAAGCAAATAAGGATACAGCCTGGATTTAGCAAAGCGTTGAAAGCCTAAATAAACTAATGACAGAGTCAAAAAATCCAGCACAATCCAGCTGATCGTCAGAATCACTAAGCTGGAATCTAAGTTTGGAGTAATGCCAATAAACTGCGGGAAAAACGCAGCAAAGAAAATAATATCTTTGGGGTTGGAGATCCCCACCAGAAAACCGGTTCGGAAGCCACCCTGTACTGGCTGCAAGCCTTGTGAACTGGTTGAACCCTGCCCTTGCCAGACTTCCCGGAAAATCTGGATTCCCAGCCAGGCAATATATAAACAGCCAAGCAGCTTGATGCCATTCAGCCAGTTTTCATTAATGACCAATAAGCCTTTTAAGCTAAAAATAGATAAGGTGATCAATACCAGAGAAGCAAAATTCGTCCCGAAAATGGTCTGCAAAGCATGCTTATAGCCACCTTTCAGTCCAGCACTAGCGACCAGCAACATCACAGGCCCAGGTGTGGCAATCATGATAACGACGGCCAGACAATAGAGAATATATTCACTGATATTCATGCCATTTCCTCAGCTATCATGATTTTACTAAATAAAAAAGAGAACTTAGTCCTCTTCCTGCATATGAATCAGATGCTGGCTGATCCCATCTGCCCGTAAAAAAGCCAGGTCATAACTGGCTTTGGCGAGTGCCAGTACCCGACGTTCGAATTCATCCCAAAGCGGGCGCACCTGTTTGTAATGAATGCCTAAACCGCTTTCATCAGTAAAATGACGGTTCTTTTCACAGAGTTTTAAGGCATGGTAAAGCTTACGACCTTTAGTCGCATCTTCCCGCAGACGCACCCGTTTAGACAGGACAAATGTTTCCACTTTGGCCAGATTCGCCATCGGTAGCATCGGGACCAAAATCTGATCTAGCTGTGCATCCAGCCGCTGCCAGACTGCAGTATGTTGATCTGCGTTATAACTATTCCAGTGAATCACTTCATGATTAAAACGGCGGCAACCACGACAGACCGTATCACCGAATACGGTTGAGCAACGCCCTGCGCAAGGGGTCAAAGATGCAATACGACGATCCGAACTCAAAACTTACTCCAACTGTGCTGCAACTTCCAGCATCTGCATCATTGCATCAAAATCCTGGGTCGGCATGACTATACACGCTCTCCCTATCGATTTGAAGTCCGTTAAAACCCGGCCTTTTACTCGCTTATTCATTCAAATCACGTTAAAATATGCGCCTTTCAAATTATCATGCTACGTTGGAGTATTCCATGAACGCTACTGTAGAACAGCTTGCACCTGTAGAACAGCAAGCGACGACTGGTTGGGTTGTTGCCGCACTTTATCAATTCAAAGAAGTTCAAGATCCTGCGGGTCTGCAACAACGTCTTTTAGAGTTGGTAAAAACCATCAACCTTTGCGGTACTCTAATTGTGGCAGGTGAAGGCATTAACGGGACTGTTGCGGGTAACCGTGAAGCCATCGACAAAGTACATCAGTTTCTGCTTGATGAAGGCTTCAACGAAATGGAATACAAAGAGTCGCATAGCTCTGACAAACCATTCCGTAAAATGAAGATCAAGCTGAAAAAAGAGATTGTGACTTTAGGTGTACCGGTTAAGCCACGTGATCTGGTTGGCCATTATCTTGATCCTAAAGAATGGAACGAGCTGATTGCACGTGATGATGTGATTCTGGTTGATACCCGTAATGATTACGAGTACAAAGCTGGTACCTTCAAAGGCGCAATCGATCCAAAAACTGAAACTTTCCGTGAATTCCCTGAATATGTGAAAAAGAACCTGGAACAGCACAAGGATAAGAAAATTGCCATGTTCTGTACCGGTGGTATTCGTTGTGAAAAATCAACTTCTTTATTGCTTCAGGAAGGCTTTAAAGAGGTGTATCACCTGAAAGGCGGTATTCTGAAATACCTAGAAGAAACTCCAGCTGAAGAAAGTCTTTGGGAAGGTGAATGTTTCGTATTTGATGGCCGTACTGCAGTTACACATGGTGTGGAAGAAGGTCAAAATACCAAATGTCATGCGTGTGGCTGGCCATTAACGCCTGAAGAGGCAGCGCTGCCAAGTTATGAACACGGCGTATCTTGTGTGTACTGCATCGATAAAACTACCGAGAAACAAAAAGAAGGTTTCCGTATGCGTCAATCGCAAATTCTGGCTGCAAAACGTAAACGTCTCTAATTCCAGTTTTGTAACTAAAAATATCTAAGCCCTCTTCGGAGGGCTTTTTGTTTACATAAGTATTACATCTGCAATAAAAAACTTACCAATCCCTTACCAAGAACAGCATATTTTTACAGCTAAGCTTGATAGTCTTTATATCACATTACTTTGTTACCATAAGTCTTTCATTATTAATTAATTTTTTAAATGAAAAGGAAAACAAAATGGCCAATTCACTTGCTCGGGATCCAGATAATATTGTTAGATTCCAACCTAAAGAAAATACAAAACTGGAACGTATTACCCAACTGACAGATGAGCTAGAAGCAGAATCACATCTGTTTATTGTGATCTTGGGAACTATCATTGGTGCCATTCTTGCCCTGTTTATTGGCTACCATATTGAGGCTACAGCAGCACACTATTTACTGCTCAGTGCTCTGCCAGTTTGCCTGGCTTACAGCTTACGTAAAGTTTACATTTATACCTTAACCCATAGTTAATCCACACTTGGCCATTTATATAACTTAACTTTACCCTCTTAAAAATACTGCTTAGGATACAAGCAGTATTTTTTATTTTGCCAATTTTATGAATCTGACTGAATGGATTATTTCTGTCATGGAACAGCTGGGCTACTGGGGCATTGCCTTGCTCATGTTTCTTGACAATGTCTTTCCCCCGATCCCCTCTGAAATTATTATGCCTTCTGCCGGCTATTCCGCATCTCAAGGAGAATTACTGCTGGTTGGAGTCATTATTGCAGGCAGTATCGGTTCGTTATTGGCAGCGGCATTGCTCTATTGGATTGGCTATAAATTTAACCACGACAGTATTTTCAGATTCATAGACCGATATGGAAAATTCTTGTTTATCAAATCTGAAGACGTGAAAAAATCTCTGGAATGGTTCGAGCAGTATGGACACCGGATTGTATTCTTTGGCCGGATGGTTCCGGCAGTACGTTCCCTCATCAGTATCCCGGCTGGCATGAGCCATATGCCTTTCTGGAAATTCATGTTCTATAGTGGACTAGGTACTGTTATCTGGACCACGTTCCTGGCCTGTGTCGGTTTTTATTTTGGTGAAAATCAGGAATTGATGCACAAAATCTTCAGTCAGGTCAGTTATGTGATTATTGCGATTGTCGTGATCATCATGGGCTGGGTTTTATACCGTAGACATCAACGTAAAAATCGTCCATCCTGAAGAGACCTCAGCATAAGGAGGCTAAAACGATGTCGCACTATCTTAAATATTTTGCCACCGTTTATCTGACTCTGGTCTTAATAGTCGGCATACTCATCTACGTGTTCAATCTGGGCGCCATTCTGCTGATTCCTGCCCTGATTGCCTCCGCCTTTCTCAGCGCCCGATACTTTGTGAAAAAAGAACTCCGACTACCCACCCAGGAAGAGAAAAGCAGACTGGTCTGGGGTTCCACGATTATTGCCATGACCTTTGGATTTATCTTTTTGTTTATAGTGATCTGGCTGCATCCACAGACGGAGGAAATCTATAGAAGGATGCCTTATACAGGACGCGGGCCAAATTCGTTTCTGGTAGCTGCAAGTATTGCCTTACATGCCTTGCTGTTGCATATCGCCTACAATGGCTATGCGCGTTATAGCTTGAGCAAGCGTACGGGTGCCGATCATAAACCTTAGACTAGGTAATTAACTAGTCCAAACGTTGTACAAAACACCTGAGCTAAAAAAAGCACCTGACGGTGCTTTTTCATGGCGGGGCATGACTTATTCTGGTGTGTGGTACATCAGATATAATTCATTCAAGTTTTCTGGAATCTCTTCTGCAAGCTCATCCATTAACTGACCATTGCGACGGAAAGATTCCATTTGCGGATCTTCTTCATCGATGCCACTGAATACCATAATTGGCAGCGTTAAATCGACCAACTGTTCTTCAAATTCTTCTGTAAACCAGGCTTCTTCGTTCAGGAACATGGCATCTACAAAGCCCACACTCCAGTCACCTAGACTTGATTCGGTATCTGCTTCTTCAATTTCAAATGGGAAAGTGATCCCTTCTTCATTGGCCAAGCTTTGACGGATTGACTCTAACCATGCTTTAACCTGATTGATGATTTCTGCAGGCACTTTTTTCTGGTTGCCTTCAAAAAGTTCATCCATCCATTTGTCAAATTGCGGGCCTACTGCGATAGCACATAAGAAACCATGAGTTGCCGCAAAATCCAGACCATACTCATTTTGGTCGCCGTCCAGATATTCACTCAACAGGTCTAAATCTAAAGCACTCATTTAACATCCAAACTTAGAAAACCGAAAGGATTAGCATAGCATTTATTCAGGCTATGCTAAATCTGAATTCGTTAATCTTCGTCGTCAAAGTCGTCATCATCGTCGAAGTCATAATCAAAATCTTTGAGTTCGCGTTCCAGACGGCGTTGCGAGAGCAGATCATCAATTAAACGACGTTTTTCCAACGACTCTTTCGCACTTAGCTTACTCGATGCCTCATCGAAATTAACATCATCATCACCGTAGCTATCATCTAGTTCAAAATCTGTCGAAGACACTAAAACTACCTCGTAGTGAAAAATGTAAATGGGTCTAGGCGCTATTTATCTTGCCTTTAAAAACTTGTCAAGTTTTATTTATATATTTTGTATGTTTATACTAGTTAGCTCTTGTTTTTCTACAGCATAATTGTGTATTTATTAGCTGGTTAGATAGTGAACGCTTTTTATCCCATGGATGAGGGACGTTTCTAAAATTAGATTGGGAAATACACTTGAAAAGATAAACTTAGACCCAATATCGATATTCAATTGTTATTCAAACATATTTATAAAATCATGCTTGACTGATCAATTCCAAAACTATTTCAGGTGAATTGTGCTATCATGCACGGTTTTTCACTGCCACAGATTCAACGAAGAGTAAGCAAAGATGAGCGATATGACTTCCCCTACTTCTCAAGTAGCGGCTCTGATTAGCCGAGGCAAAGAACAAGGTTACTTAACCTTCGCTGAGGTTAACGATCATCTCCCGGACTCCATCACAGAAAGCGAACAGATTGAAGATATCATTCAAATGCTGAATGATGTGGGTATTCCTGTCCATGATCGTGCGCCTGAATCTGATGATGCAATGTTCGAGGATACTGCAGAAGCTGCTGATGAAGTTGCAGAAGAAGAAGCTGCGGCTGTACTTGCATCTGTAGAAAACGAACCAGGTCGTACGACTGACCCTGTACGTATGTACATGCGTGAAATGGGTACCGTTGAACTTTTAACGCGTGAAGGCGAAATTAGCATTGCAAAACGCATTGAAGAAGGTATCCGAGACGTTCTTCACTCTATTGCTTACTGGCCGAATGCTGTAGAAGTTGTACTACAAGAATACAAAGATTATGAAGCTGGCGAACGCCGCCTTGCTGACATTCTGTCAGGTTATTTAGACCCTGAATCAGATGAAGAAATTCCAGAAGTGCTGGAAGAAGTCGCTGAAATCGAAGAAGATGAAGAAGCAACGACCAAGTCAACCAAAGATGTAAAACTGGATGATGACGAGGAAGATGAAGAGTCTGATAGCGATGACGATTCTGAAGGTGACTCAGGCCCAGATCCAGAAATTGCCAAAGTTCGTTTTGCCGAACTTTCAGATGCCTGGAAAAATACCAAAGCGGTACTGGAAAAACACGGCCGTAACAGCAAAGAAGCAGAAGAAGCACTTCAAGCGCTTGCAACTGTGTTCATGATGTTCAAGTTCACGCCGCGTTTGTTCGATATCATTTCTGAAATGATTCGTGGTACACATGACCAGATCCGTGGTGCAGAACGTGAAGTGATGCGTTATGCCGTCCGTCGTGGCCGTATGGACCGTACCCAGTTCCGTACTACTTTCCCGGGTCAGGAATCGAATCCAGCCTGGTTAGATGAGCAAATTGCGAAAGCGACTGCTGATCAGAAAGCTTATCTGGAAAAAGTACGTCCTGACGTATTGGCCTTCCAGCAAAAAATTGCAGATATCGAAAAAGATCTTGATCTTAAAGTTCGTGACATCAAAGACATTGCCAAACGTATGGCAGTCGGTGAAGCGAAAGCGCGTCGTGCCAAGAAAGAGATGGTTGAAGCAAACTTACGTCTGGTGATTTCGATCGCGAAGAAATATACCAACCGTGGTCTGCAGTTCCTAGATCTGATTCAGGAAGGTAACATCGGTCTGATGAAAGCGGTAGACAAGTTTGAATACCGTCGTGGTTACAAGTTCTCGACTTATGCCACCTGGTGGATTCGTCAGGCGATCACCCGTTCAATCGCGGATCAGGCACGTACCATTCGTATTCCAGTGCATATGATTGAAACGATTAACAAGATCAATCGTGTATCTCGTCAATTGCTTCAGGAAATGGGCCGTGAACCGACACCGGAAGAACTGGGCGAACGTCTGGAAATGGACGAAGTGAAGGTTCGTAAAGTACTGAAAATCGCTAAAGAACCGATTTCGATGGAAACACCGATCGGTGATGATGAAGATTCGCATTTGGGTGACTTCATTGAAGACAGCAACATCACTTCACCAGTGGATGCTGCTACTTCAGAAGGCCTGAAAGAAGCGACTCGCGAAGTACTGGAAAACCTGACTGAACGTGAAGCGAAAGTCCTGAAAATGCGTTTCGGTATCGACATGCCAACGGATCATACTTTAGAAGAAGTCGGCAAACAGTTCGACGTAACCCGTGAACGTATCCGTCAGATTGAAGCGAAAGCACTGCGTAAGTTACGTCACCCTTCCCGTTCTGAACACCTGCGTTCATTCCTGGAAAATGATTAAGATTTAATACAATTTTGGAGACTTGAAATTTCATCTCTCGTCTCCATTTTGTATTGCAATACACCCAAACGCCTGCGCTATGCAGGCGTTTCGAATAGGGGGACTACATGTTAGACCGCACACCATCTCGTGAACTCCGCGAAGATCTTTGGGTTTTTCCAATGGATTACCCAATCAAACTCATTGGCCTTGCAGGTGAAGAACTGCTGAATGCGGTCGTTGAGATTTTCACCAAACATTTTCCTGACTTTGATGGCGATAGCGTAAGCATCACTCCATCCCGTACTGGTAAATATCATTCGATCACTGCTCAGCTACGCTTCCTTGAACTGGAACAGGTGCATGCCGTATATGCTGATCTTGCAGCTTGCCCACTAATCAAGACTGCACTTTAAGATTATTCTGCTCCAACCTTGGCAAATTAAAAAACACGCTTTCGGGCGTGTTTTTTATGTGTGTGACTAGCTCACCAACAATTACTACGAATCTCTCCCCTATCTATTGCTGAAATCATTATAATTATTTGCAGTATGATCTAATTTTCTAAGGACGCACACTGTGACAGCTGCGGTTCAAAAACCCTCCCTGATTATCCGTCAATATAATAACCTGACTCCCTACGAAGACCGTTTTCTGGAAATGAAAAGCTTCACGGAAAACCGTGATGAAAATACGCCTGATGAGTTATGGATTTTGCAGCACCATGATGTACTGACCCAAGGTCAGGCCGGTAAACCGGAACATATCCTG
Source organism: Acinetobacter sp. GFQ9D191M (assembly GCF_011174875.1). Classification (NCBI taxonomy): domain Bacteria; kingdom Pseudomonadati; phylum Pseudomonadota; class Gammaproteobacteria; order Moraxellales; family Moraxellaceae; genus Acinetobacter; species Acinetobacter sp. GFQ9D191M. Next base: position 8,805 of record NZ_JAALGV010000002.1, on the reverse strand, counting down.
ATTCCAACTGATATTCCTGTCATTCAAACCGACCGTGGTGGTCAAGTCACCTGGCATGGTCCTGGTCAGCTCGTCGCATACTTTATGTTTGACCTGAACCGTCTGGGCTGGAATGTCCGTACATTGGTGTCTTATGCCGAAAACCTGATGATTGAACTACTTAAAAAGCATGAGATTGAAGCCTATGCCAAACCCGATGCTCCGGGCGTCTATGTGAATGAACGTAAAATTGGTTCTCTCGGCTTTAAAATCCGTAAAGGCCGTAGCTATCATGGCTTATCTTTAAATATTGATTGCGACCTGACTGGTTTCCATACCATCAACCCGTGCGGCTATGCAGGCCTGGAAATGGTGCGAATTAATGACCTCGTCAGCAACCCGCCAAAGTTTAATGACTTGTGTGTTGAAATTATTGAAACTTTAAGCAGCAGCGGTTACTTTAAGCAGGTGAACGTCGAGCAAAGATAAAGCCTTTGCATTTTAACAATAAATAAATTAGAGTAATTACTCTAAACCAATAATATCAAGATAGGGATCATCACGTGATTGCGACAAAATCCGTAAAACCCGCTTTGCAGCTTGCCTATGTCAAACTGATGATGGATATCATTGGCCGTGGCCTGGTCATGGCAAGTCAGGTAGACCCAGAAATCAAACAGGAAGTTGCCCAGTTTCCCGCCAATTTTAGGCTTTCAATGAATGTTTTTCCACATGGCCCGGCCTTCGTTGCCCGGGTCACGGAACAACATCAGCTGGAACTGGTCAAAGAAAGCAATATCAAGCCAGACCTGACCATTACCTTTAAGCATCTGCATCATGCCTTTCTGGTGTTTTCCTTTCAGGAAAGCACGTCTCAGGCCTTTGCCAATGACCGCATGATTGCCGATGGTGATATTTCCTATGCGATCCGTCTGGTACGTTGCCTGAACAAAATGGAAGCGCTGATCTTGCCGAAAATGGTGGCGCAACTGGCAGTAAAAGAATACCCGAATAATCTGGGACTCAAAGATAAAATCATGGAAGCGAGCAGCATCTACTTAAAAGTCGCTCAATCTTATTTGAAACGGAGTGTATAACATGGCAAAACCTTATTATGAATTTTTCTGCCCAGTCAAAGTAATTGCTGGTCATGCCGCGTTAGAACACATTCCTTTTGAATTGGCCACTTTAGGTGCCAAACGTCCACTGATCATTACCGATAAAGGTGTACGTGCCAATAACCTGCTGGCGCCGATTGAAGCTGCTTTTGAATCGACCGATGCCAAAATTGCAGCGATTTTCGATGATGTACCGCCAGATTCCAGTTTAGGTACAGTGCGCAGCGCAGCACAGCTTTATCGTGATCATGATTGCGATGCCATTATTGCTGTTGGCGGCGGTTCAGTGATTGATACCTCAAAAGCGACCAATATTTTGGTCTCTGAAGGTGGTGACGACTTACTCAAATATTCTGGTGCGCATAACCTGCCTAAACCGCTGAAGCCATTTTTCGTAATTCCTACGACTTCTGGTACCGGTTCTGAAGTGACCATGGTTGCTGTGGTATCGGATACCGAAAAGAATGTGAAAATGCCATTCGCATCTTATTATCTGATGCCGCATGCAGCGATTCTGGATCCACGTATGACTCAGACCCTGCCACCGCATCTGACTGCCATGACAGCCATGGATGCGATGACACATGCTGTAGAAGCCTACACCTGTATGGCAGCCAATCCAATTTCAGATGCTTATGCCACAGCTGCCGTGAAAAAGGTCAGTGCCAACCTGTTTAACGTACTCGACAACCCAACTGATGCCCAAGGTCGTCTGGAGCTGGCTCAGGCCTCTACCATGGCCGGAATTGCCTTCTCCAATTCAATGGTGGGTCTGGTGCACTCCCTTGGACATGCTCTAGGTGCAGTCGCGCATTTGCCGCATGGCCTATGTATGAATCTGTTCCTGCCTTATGTACTGGAATACAACAAGGAAGTGAATGGCGACAAGATTGCCGAGCTGCTGCTGCCATTGGCGGGTGCAGACATCTATGCACAAACACCAGCACACTTACGTGCAGACAAGACCATTGCTACAATTTTAACCATGCGTGATCGAATCTATAGCTTGACCAAATTACCGCGCACATTAAGTGAAACAGGTAAGATTTCTGAAGCACAGCTGGATGAAGTTGCTGAAAAAGCATTAAATGATGGTTCCATCATTTACAACCCAAAAGAAGCCAGTTTGGAAGATTTGAAATCTATCTTAAAAAAGGCTTGGTAATTACTGAAAAATAAGCCAATATAGCGAAAAATTTAAGCCTGATGTTTTTTTAGACATCGGGCTTTTATCTTGCAGGAAATCGCCGTTTTTTGCTTCGAATGGCACATTTCGTGCAGGCCTAAATTCAAAAAATAGCTAGTAAAAGCCGTAATTTTAAAGTAGATTGGCGCGCTTTTATAGAAAATTGTAGGGGGGATCGTTCGTCTCAAACGATCCTTATTAAATATGACTGATCCTTGATCAACGATTAAGAGGATAACGCCGTTGACAAATTTCTCTGGGACTCAATCGGCAGCTAAACTGCAAAAAACGCTAGGGCTCTGGCACATCATTATTATTGGTTTAGCTTACATTCAACCAATGACCTTATTTGATACTTTTGGTTTGGTATCTGAAGAAAGTCATTTGCATGTTCCTACTTCTTACATCATTGCCCTAATTGCAATTTTGTTTACATCGATCAGCTATGGTCACATGATTCGCCGCTACCCTTCTTCGGGTTCGGCCTATACCTATGCCCAAAAATCGATTCACCCGAATATTGGCTTCATGGTGGGCTGGTCTTCCTGGCTGGATTATCTGTTATCACCAATGGTGAACATCATCCTGGCAGTGATCTATCTTGAAGCACTGTTTCCTGATGTGAACCACTGGGTCTGGGTAATCGTGCTGACTGCCTTCATGACCGGGGTAAACCTGCGCGGTGCACGTTTCGTGGCAAACTTTAACAGTTTGATCGTACTGGTACAGTTACTGGTGATCGGTATCTTTACCTGGATGGTCTTTACCAAACTGCAGGCCGGTTTCAATGCTGATGGTCCGATTACAGCTGAACAGCGTTACCAGCTTTGGAGTCTTGAACCGTTCTGGAATGAACTGACTTCGGTAGGCGCCCTGATTACTGGTGCGACCTTACTGTGCTTCTCATTCACCGGTTTTGACTCTTTAAGCTCTCTGGCAGAAGAAACCAAAGATACTGAAAACACCTTGCCTAAAGCGATTTTCTTGACTGCTTTAATCGCTGGTGTGATTTTCATTATCAGCACTTATTTCATGCAGCTGTACTTCCCTTCTACACCGGGTTCTTACTTCAAGAATATTGCTGAAACTCAGCCAGAAATTCTGCTTCTTGTAGGCGGCTCACTGTTCCAGTCTTATGTTCTGACTTTTGCGATCATTACCGTAATGGCGTCTGGTATCTCTGCTCATGCAGGTGTATCTCGTCTGATGTATGTCATGGGTCGTGATGGCGTGATCAACAAGAAAATCTTTGGTCATATCAGTCCGAAAAGCTATACGCCAAACTACAACATTCTGATTGTAGGTGCAGTGGCCTTAACTGCTGGCTTCATGGATCTGGATATCGTGATTTCGATGATCAGCTTCGGTGCCTTGACTGCGTTTACATTCGTGAACCTTTCAGTAATTTCACGTTATGCACTGCGTGATGGCCGTACTAAAACTGCGAAAGATATTTTCAGCTTTGTGGTCATCCCGATGCTTGGTTTTATCAGTATCTTTGCGATGTGGTTGGAAATTGAAGAAACTGCACTGAAATACGGTTTATGGTGGGCGATGTTCGGTATTTTGTACCTCGGTTATAAAACCAAGGGCTTTAAGCACCCTGCTCCACAACATAACGAGTTTGAATAATCGATATTGTTCATACCTAAAAAGGCGCTTTATGCGCCTTTTTTTATTTTCTTGGATAATAGACTGAGCTTATTGTAGGCGACAATCAAAACCCATCTGGGTATTTACCCGGTTATTCTGAAAGCCCAGTTTTTCAATAAACAGATCACGATTGGATAATAGTTTCTGATCTTCCGGACTGAGTCGAGCCTTGTTTTTCACTGCCATTTGATACATTTCATTCACCACGCCCTGAAAAATATCGCAAACTTCCTGACGTTTGGCAGGTTTCATCTGACGTCCACGCCAAGTCCACTCGAAATCATCACGGCTAAGGGTTTTACCCCACTGCTCAATGCGGCTATTCAAGCGCTGTTGCATCGCTGCCAGCCCTTGGCGGATTTCTTCCTGAGTAATGGGCTGAACTGTATCTTGTAATGATACTAATTGCTGTGGCGCTTCTTGAGCCTGTGTCATCATGCTGGCCAGCAACAACGTACTACAGCCTGCTAGAATCCATCCTATTTTCACATCTTGTTCCTTTTTTCTACATTCTCAAGAGCTTATCTGCTAGATTACCTGAAAGAACAAATATGTACCTGCATCTGTTACATAAAATAAAAAAGCTGCCCTTAGGCAGCTTTTTAAATCGGTACGATGAACTTAAAGCGGTTTAAAATCCTGCTGACGCCATGCTTCATAGACAATCACAGCAGTCGCATTAGACAAGTTTAAGCTGCGTGAATTCTCTGCCATTGGCAGACGAATCCAATGCTCTTTCGGGAACATCATACGGACATTTTCTGGCAAGCCACGAGTTTCTGGTCCCATCAACAAAGCTACAGAACGATTTAGATCTGAGGTATGCGGGGTTTCAAAACCTTTGGTGGTCAGCGGATAAACTGCATCTACACCTACGCCCTTAGTAGCCAGATCGGCCAGACAGTCATCAATATTTTCCCAAATCTGCATATTGGCATATTCATGATAATCGAGACCGGCACGTCTTAGTTTTTTATCATCCAGTTCAAAGCCAAGTGGCTTGACCAAATGTAACTGTGCTCCCGTATTTGCGCATAGGCGAATAATATTACCTGTATTGGCAGGAATTTCAGGTTCATATAAAACAACATGGATCACAGCTTTTCTCTACTTTTGGGAGTCCAATGGCCGTTTAGGACCACTTCAATTTTTCACGTAAACGCACCACTTCACCAATAATGGTCAAGGTTGGTGCCTGAATATGGTGCTCATTCACTTTCGATGCAATATCTTGGAGCGTTCCCACCACGACTTTTTGCTCTGGTGTGGTGCCTTTTGAGACTAGGGCTACTGGCATATCTGGACGCTGACCATGCTCAATCAATTGTGCACAGATTTTTTCCAGTCCAACCAGTCCCATATACAGTACTAAGGTCTGGTTTTCATAGACCAGTTCATTCCAAGGCAGCTCTGGTGAACCTTCTTTTAAATGACCTGTCAGGAAGCGCACGCTTTGCGCATAATCACGATGAGTGAGCGGAATACCAGCATAAGCTGAACAGCCTGAAGCTGCAGTAATGCCAGGCACGACCTGAAAGGCCACGCCAGCAGCAAACAGCTCTTCAATCTCTTCACCGCCACGGCCAAAGATAAACGGATCACCGCCTTTTAGACGACAAACGCGCTTGCCTTCGCTGGCATATTTCACCAGTAAGGCATTAATTCCTTCTTGTGGCACTGCATGATTAGACCGCGCCTTACCGACATAGATCTTCTCTGCATCACGGCGACAGAGATCCATGATTGGTGCAGAGACCAAACGGTCATAGATCACCACATCGGCTTGTTGCATCAAACGTAAGGCTTTTAGCGTCAATAACTCTGGATCACCCGGTCCAGCACCGACCAGATAAACCTCACCTTTTGGCTTTTGCCATTCATTTAAAGCTTGTTCAATCAGACGGTCAGCTTCAGCCAGATTGTCATTAAATACCTGTTCTTTCAAAGGACTGGCATATAAATCTTCCCAGAAGATACGGCGTTCATCGGGATTAGTGATCTTGGCTTTAACTGCACTACGCCACTTACCAGAGAACTCAGCCAGTTTACCCATACCATGCGGAATGGTAGCTTCAAGCTGAGTACGGATCTGACGGGACAATACCGGTGAAGTACCGTTACTCGCGACTGAAATAATCAGTGGTGAGCGGTCGATAATCGCTGGTACCATGAAACGGCAATGTGGTGGATCATCAACACTGTTGACCAGCACATTTTCAGCTTCACAGTCTTCAAACACCTGACGGTTGACTCGAGCATCATTGGTCGCTGCAATCACCAGACGGTAGGAACGTAGAGGAATTTCAGAATTGAAAGGTGCCTGAACATATTGACCGGCGGTCGCTTGAACAATCTCAAGCAGACTCGCTTCGATCTCAGGGGCAACCACCGAAATGACTGCCCCTGCTTTCTGTAGCAATACCGCTTTACGGTATGCAATATGTCCACCACCGACAATCAGACAAGGTTGCTGTTGCAACTTTAACGAGATTGGAAAGATATCCACAAAATGCCTCAAAAAGTTTTAAATCTGACTGTCTAAGCAATTTTCATGCACATTTTGGTGCATACACCGACATTTAGTCGATATAAGTTGCACCACCCATATACGGACGCAGTACTTCAGGGATCTCAATTGAACCATCAGCACGTTGATAGTTTTCCATGACCGCCAGTAAAGTACGACCTACAGCCAGGCCTGAACCATTCAACGTATGCACGAATTCAGTTTTTTTCTGGTCAGCACGGTAACGCGCTTTCATACGGCGTGCCTGAAAGTCCCACATATTTGAGCAAGATGAAATTTCACGATACGTATTTTGACTTGGCACCCAGACTTCAAGGTCATAGGTTTTGCATGCACCAAAGCCCATATCACCACCACACAGAATGATTTTACGGTATGGCAGACCTAATGCCTGCAAAATACCTTCTGCATGACCAGTCAACTCTTCCAGTGCCTGCATAGAGTCTTCAGGTTTTACAATCTGCACCATCTCAACTTTGTCAAACTGGTGCTGACGGATCAAACCACGGGTATCACGGCCATAAGAGCCAGCTTCACTACGGAAACATGGGGTATGTGCTGCATATTTTAGTGGCAGACGGTCAGCATCAATGATTTCATCACGCACGAAGTTGGTTACAGGCACTTCAGCCGTAGGGATCAGGTAGAATTCTTTCTCACCTTGCAGCTTGAACAGGTCTTCTTCAAATTTTGGTAATTGACCAGTACCACGTAGAGAATCTGCATTCACCAAATAAGGAACATAGGCTTCGGTATAGCCATTTTTAGTGGTATGCGTATCCAGCATAAACTGGGTAATCGCACGTTGCAGACGCGCTAAAGGACCTTTCAGAACGCTGAAACGTGAACCGGTCAGTTTGGTCGCAGTTTCAAATTCCAGACCGCCCATCATTTCGCCCAAGTCAGTATGGTCTTTGATTTCAAAATCAAATTCGCGTGGTGTACCCCATTTCAGGACTTCCACATTGTCATTTTCATCTTTACCTTCAGGTACAGATTCATCTGGAAGGTTTGGAATAGACAGTGATTTTTCTTCCAGTTCAGCTTGCAGTTCAGCCAGAGCAGCTTCAGCAGCCTTAATTTCATCACCAATCGCAGACATGCGTGCCATAATTTCAGAGGCATCGCCACCTGCTTTTTTGATCTGACCCACTTGCTTGGCACCGGCATTACGCTCAGCTTGCAAGGATTCAGTTTTGGATTGAATCTCTTTACGTCGAGCTTCTAATGATGCCCACTCCTCAACATTCAGTTGAACACCACGTTTTGCCAAGGCTAAATTTACAGCCTCAATATTATTTCTAAGTAATTTCGGGTCGATCATAGCCAATCTTTGGATAAGAAAAAAACTGGCTATAGTGTAAGCTCTTAACGTCAAAAAATACAGTGACTGACCTACCGGCTGGAGTTTATTAGCGCAATATTTAAAGGCTTGTTTGAGGCAGAAGCGATAAATATTCAGGCCGGATGATCTCGCTTAATGCTGTATAAGGTACTTTTAATTCTGCCATGTCACTGATTGGCTTACTCAACTCACCTGCCGGATAAACCAGTACCAAGCCCTGACCGTCAAAATAATAATTGTCGCTCAATGCTAATTTCTGCTGGGTGATTTGATAGCGATCTAGCCAGTCTTTATTTGCTTGATATAGAGCCTGTTTCAGTTTTTCATCTGTATTACCGCGCACAACCTGATGAAGAGCTAGACGTTTCTTCTGTTTTATATCTAGATTGACATATTCACTATGAGATTGTGACTGGGCACGTTCAGGCTGATGAGTAGTTTTGAAGATAAAAGTAGCTAGATGAGCATGCTGATTCAGGTAACTCACCTGAATGGAACGCTGATCAATAAATTTCGGCTCATCCTTTGCTTTAATTTTATTACTGGTCACTTTGCTAAAAGCGACCGGCTCAGTACGCTGGATCCGCTCCATAAAATACTGATCAATCCAGCTGATATTGGTATCTACAGTCTGCAAATCAAAACGCACACAACCTTCGATTTCACACACGACCTGATTAGCATCTTTAACCGGAATTGTTTTGGACTGAATTTGCCCCGTGTCTTCTGATTGCGCGGATGTAGTGACTGAAGAGGTTTGAGGCTGACAGGCAAATAGCCCAAGATTCAGACATAAGATACAATCGATCCAGCCTATTTTACATGAAGTCATTTTCATCCTGAGCTCCTAAAATTTTGCAATTTCATTGACTCAACTTTTGTTTATTCTAAAACGCCCGAACTTCCAGATATACGCTAACCTTGTAATGACTCCAAATCCATCCCGATCAGGAACAAAAAAAAGCAACCCGAAGGTCATTGCTGTCCCACAATTTTT